>NZ_DGRF01000050.1:0-187907 GCF_002390995.1 Clostridium sp. UBA4395 | reverse complement strand
AGGAATGCTAGTTAACTATTTAAATAGTTAACTAGTTTAAATTTTATATATTTAACTAGGTATATAGTTAAAATTTTCTATAGTTTCATAGGTAAATATAAACATAGGTATATAGGTTTATATTTATCTATTAATATAGTTAAATAGTTTCATATATGGGTATTATAACTAAAAATAGAAAATTTAAAGGCGTTGCAATGATAAAAGATTTATGTTAATATTAATTTTGCGAGTAAGCCAGACAATCGCTGCTGAGAAATCAGGAGAGGAAAGTCCGAGCTCCATAGGGCAGGGTGCTGGGTAACTCCCAGTGAAGGCGACTTTAAGGAAAGTGCAACAGAGATATACCGCCTTAAGGAATACATTCTAACTTGTTAGAATGCATAAGTTCGAGGGAATAAATCTTAGATTTAGACTCTCGCTTAATTTAAGGTAAGGGTGGAAAGGCGAGGTAAGAGCTCACCAGCGCAATGGCGACTTTGCGGCTATGTAAACCCCATCTGGAGCAAGATCGAAAGCGGAACATTATGGGGCTGCCCGTCCCGTTCCCGGGTGTATCGCTTGAGCCCATTAGTAATAATGGGCCTAGATAGATGATTGTCTAACACAGAACTCGGCTTATAGACTTACTCGATCCATTAAAAACACTAAGGTATGAACTTAGTGTTTTTATTTTAGCATTTTTGAACAAATCGTGAAGAATTAACTTTTTAAAATCTTATTCTTTCAAATAGAAAGGATAAGATTTTTATTTTTAAGCAAAAGTGAGTGTTAACCTTATGAAGGCAAAATATATTTTTGCAAAATGAAACTTAGTATAAAATAAAATGTATCATACAATAAAAATAATTAGTGAAAATCTTTAAAATAGTTACAAAAATGTAGTAATATATAGGGAAATAAGGTTATTTTACATAAATAGCCTTAAATGAAGTGAAATGAAGTTTTCTAATTCTTAAATATGTTATATTATAGTAATATAAAGAAAATTTAGTAAATTGCATGAAAATGAAACAATTAACTTCAAATTTGGTTTCAAAATAGTTACATAGATTTACAAAATGAAAAAACTTAATTGAAATTAAAGATTTTAATCTTTAATAATATTATTTAAGGGGAGGTTATAATAATGAAAAAGAAAAGTCTATTAAGTATATTCTTACTAGCTATTTTTCTTTTCTCAATGACAACGGTAGCTTTTGCGGAAAATTGGTATTATGTAGGAGTGCCAGTTATAAGACAACAAAAAACACAATGGTGCTGGGCAGCATCGGGAGAAATGGCAGGAAAAGCTGTGAATCCAAGCTCTACTAGAACTCAAGCAGACGGATGCAACTACCCATTGGTGTTCATATCAAGCATTTAAAGATGGAAGTTACAATAGTAGAAAATATGAAGAAACTGTTTATGGAAGATAGAGTTTACTAAAAACTCAAAGGAAAGGGATATTTTATGAAGGGTATAGGTATAAAATTTTTAAACTTATCATTAATAATTGTTCTGTTATTTTCATCAATAACAGTTTTTGCCGTAGATGGGGATAGAGATGTATCTACATTATTAAGTGAAGAATCATTGAAGGTATCTTCCGATAGAGGTAGCATAGAGGGTATTTTAGATGAAGCTTCAGAAGAGATAAAAGATATATTAAAGATAGAGAAGGTACCATATTTTCAAGTGGAAAGCTTTATAAAAATATATAACCTTCAGGATAGTGATATTGTAAAACACTATAAAGAAAACAAGGAGTTTAAAAAGAATATTTTAGATGAGTATAGGTGGGTTGCACCAGCTTTTCAAGAGGATAACAAAACTCTTTTAGTTAACTTTATAAAAAAAGACTGAAGGTGAAGGTTGGTCCATGGCTGGTTTTTCAGATGGACTAGCTACAGAGGGATATTCCTTCTTACTAGATAAAGAAAAGATAATAGAGCTTCTTGAGGATAATGGAATAAAAAACATAGATGAAATGAAATTTGTCAGAACAGATTTATATGTTACTAATATTATTTACATAAATATGGATAATAAGGAGTTTGCAATTCCTTTTAGTAACAATGCGGAAGTGTTAGGTTTCGAAAATGGTAAACTATACAATATAGATGAATTAATGAACCAAATTGCAGAGAAATATACCCCTTATGACGTAGAGGCTTCATCAAAGGATGTAGCTATGGAAGAAGGTAGTGATAAAGATAAGGTTATAATAGATTCCATAAAAATAATATTTGTGGGAATAGCAATAGTATCTGTAGGTTTATTAATAATAGTAAATAAAAAACCCCTAAAATCTAATAAACAATAAGCATTTCCTACAAGCACTAAATATATGCCTCATAGTGCTTGTATATACCATAAAAGACTAGGATGTCCCCCAATCCTAGTCTTTTGCTTTATGAAAAAATAATTCTAACTATAAAAAAATCAAAAAAATTAAACGGAATTTATTTAAATCAATGATAGAATTAAGATGTATTTTTATAAAGAAAAGGGCATTTTCCTAGGAGGTTAAATCATAGTCTTATGAAGGGTTTGAATAGGGAAGAACATAAAAACATAAAAAGCTAAGAATATAAAAACATAGAAATATAGCATTGTTATAAATATATTAAAATTTGTATAAAAGATTTAATTAAAGGATATATTTGGATATAACCCCGAGGGTAAACAGTAAAATATATGGCAAATTATTATAAATTGTGATATAATTTTTTGAGTAACGACAGAAATAAAATGTTCTTGTTAACGAAAGGTAGTAATTGTGTAGGTTAACAAAGATTCGAGGAGTCTAAAAATTAGACAAGCTTATTGGTTGTACATAAATAAAATGTAGAAAATAAAACTCATTACAGAAGATGAAATGAAATATATGGTGTTATAGGTAATATGTCTCTTTTAATATCGTATATTATATAAGGGAAGTTTAGTATTATTTTGTTTGGAGGTAAGAACTATGGAAAAGGCAAGCTTGCATAGTGAAGAAATTAATGTAAATTATAAAGAAAATTTAGATTATACCGAAAAGAAATCAAATTTACTTATTTATAATCTATTAAAAAGAGGGTTTGATATTGTATTTAGCATAATAGTAATTATAGTTACTAGTCCAATACTTATAATATCAATGCTCATAGTATTTTTCCAAGATTTTAAAAGCCCTATATTTGCTCAAAATAGAGTTGGGATTAATAATGAGGAATTTACTATGTATAAAATTAGATCTATGGTTTACAATGCAGAATCTGAAGGATTTAAGTGGGCAAGCAAGGATGATTGTCGAATTACTACCTTTGGTAAATTTATAAGAAAAACTAGGATTGATGAATTACCACAATTGTTAAATGTTTTAAAAGGCGATATGAGTGTAGTAGGACCAAGACCAGAGTTGGAATTTTTCTATAGAAAATTTGAAAAGACTATACCAAACTTTAGAGATAGACTAGCTGTAAAACCTGGTTTAACAGGTTGGGCACAGGTAAATGGTGGCTACGATTTATTACCAGAAGAAAAGCTTAAATATGATATAGAATATATAGAAATAAGAAGCATTATGATAGATATTAAAGTTTTGGTTAGGACTATTGCAGTGGTTTTTACAGGAGATGGAGCTAGATAATTAAAATAACTATAGCAAGTATTAGAGGTGGTAGAATGAAAATAGTAGTTGTATCAGAGTTTTTTTATCCTTACAAAACGGGAACACAAAAAATATTAACAGAGTTATCAGAGGATTTTGTGGAATATGGATTGGAAGTAGATGTTTTAACTACGAAAAATGGTTGTAGGGAAGAAAAACAAAAATTGGATAAATATGAAACGTATAAAGGCATCAATATAAAACGTATATTTACCACTGATGGAGATAGGGATAGTAAATATAAAAGGATAATTAGTTATGCTGTATTTACATGGAATGTGTTTATAAATTTGTTGTTTAAAAAAGATTATGATAAGATTTTATTCGTATCTAATCCGCCGTTGGTACCTTATATTGGATATATAATGAAGAAACTTAAAAAAAAGGAATATATATACCTTGTTCACGATATATATCCTGATGTAGCAGAGAAACTTAATGTTATAAAGGAAAATAGTATTATATCTAAGGCTATGAATCGTATAAATAATAAAGTTTATAATAATGCCCACAAAATAATTGCCTTGGGAAGCGACATGAAACAGGTAATCGTAAATAAAGGTATAGACAAGGAGAAAATAGAAATTGTCACAAACTGGGCAGACTCAAAAGTAACTTATGAAAAAAACGTAGGTAGTGAATTCTTCATGAACTCTGTAATGGAAAATAAATTTAATATAGTCTACTCGGGTAATATAAGTAAAGTTCATGATGTAGATACTTTATTAGATGTTTCAAGGCAATTAAAAGATGATGAAGAAATAAAATTTATATTCGTTGGCAATGGTAATAGAAGGGACTATATTATAGAAGCTAAGAAAAATGAAAGTTTACATAACGTTGAAGTTTACGATTATATGTATGGAGAAGAGTATAACAATCTGCTAAATTCTGCCAATGTTTTTATAACTACTTTGCAGAAAGGTATAGAAGGACTAGGCGTACCATCTAAAACATACACATATATGTCAGTGGCAAAGCCACTAATAGCCATAATGAACAAAGATAGCGAAATAGGAAATATGGTTAACAAATATAATTTAGGAAGACAATTTAGCAGTAATGAATCAAAGGAAATTACGGAATTTATATATAATATAAAAAATAATAAACTGTTATATGATGAAATTTGTTCTAATGTTAGAACTGTATTTAATTCATGTTATGAAAGAAAAAAAGTAACTCGAAAGTTTTATAATGTAATTACAAAATGAATATAAACGGGGGCGTTTTAATTATGTTTAAAGATAAAGTATTATTAATTACTGGGGGTACAGGATCCTTTGGAAATGCAGTATTAGATAAATTTCTAAATACTGGTATTGGTGAGATTCGTATCTTTTCTCGTGATGAAAAAAAACAAGATGATATGAGAAAAAAATATAATAATAGTAAAATAAAGTTTTACATAGGTGATG
This sequence comes from Clostridium sp. UBA4395, assembly GCF_002390995.1. NCBI lineage: Bacteria > Bacillati > Bacillota > Clostridia > Eubacteriales > Clostridiaceae > Clostridium > Clostridium sp. UBA4395. The sequence goes on along the minus strand of NZ_DGRF01000050.1, from coordinate 182,852 downwards.
TAAGAGACTTACAAAGTATTAAAGCTGCCATGTATGATGTAGATTATGTATTTCATGCAGCAGCGTTAAAACAAGTTCCTAGTTGTGAGTTCTTCCCTTTAGAGGCAGTAAAAACAAATGTTATAGGAACTGATAATGTACTTACAGCAGCCATAGAAGCAGGAGTAAAAAAGGTAATATGTCTATCTACAGATAAAGCTGCTTATCCTGTAAATGCTATGGGAACTTCTAAAGCTATGATGGAAAAAGTTTTTGTAGCTAAATCAAGAACAGTTTCACCAAAGAAGACTTTAATCTGTGGAACTAGATATGGAAATGTTCTATGTTCAAGAGGTTCAGTTGTTCCTCTATTTATAGAGCAATTAAAGAGTGGAAAGCCACTTACAATAACAGAACCAAAGATGACAAGATATATAATGAGTTTAGAAGAGGCTGTAGAGTTAGTTGCCTTTGCTTTTGAAAATGCAGAAAGTGGAGATATTATGGTTCAAAAGGCACCAGCTTGCACAATTGAAGTTTTAGCTCAATCAGTAAAAGAGTTATTTGGCGTAGAATCTGAAACAAAAATAATAGGTATTCGTCATGGAGAAAAGATGTATGAAACACTTTTAACTAATGAGGAATGTGCAAATGCTATGGATATGGGAGATTTCTATAGAGTACCAGCAGATAAAAGAGATTTAAACTATGATAAGTACTTTACTGATGGAAATGAAGAAAGAACACAACTTGAAGAATATAACTCTAATAATACGGAACTTTTAAATGTAGAAGAAGTAAAAGCGAAACTTTTAACACTAGATTATATTAAAGAAGAATTGGAAGCATGGAGGAATAGATAGTGAAGGTATTAGTAACTGGCTCAAATGGTTTCGTAGGTAAAAATCTAATTGAAAAGTTAAAAGAAATAGGTGGATATGAAATACTATCCATAGATAAAGAAAATTCTAAAGAAGAGTTAAAGTCAGGGGTATTAACTTCAGACTTTATTTTTCACCTTGCTGGAATAAATAGACCTGAAAAGGAAGAAGAGTTCTTTGAAGGTAATTCAGGGTTAACAGGGGAGATAATAGAGTTATTAGTAGAGAACAATAAAAATACTCCTATTTTAATAACTTCATCTATTCAAGCAGAGCTAGATAATGCTTATGGTAAAAGTAAAAAAATGGCTGAAGAAGAATTGTTAAAATACAAGGAAGTTGCAGGAGCAAGAGTTTTCCTATATAGATTACCAAATGTTTTTGGTAAATGGTGTAGACCTAACTATAATTCTGCTGTGGCTACTTTTTGTAATAACATAGCCAAGGGTGAAGAAGTGTGGGTATCAGATCCTAGTAAAGAAATGACTTTAGTTTATATAGATGATGTAGTAAGATGCTTTATAAACTCTATGAAATCTAATGAAGAAGTAATTGGATATGCTTCAGTAGACGTAGAGCATAAAGTGACATTAGGAAGAATAGTAGAACTTTTAAATTCCTTTAAAGATAGTAGAAAGAATTTAATGGTTCCAGATATGAAGGATGGGTTTACTAAGAAGTTATATAGTACCTATCTTAGTTATTTGCCAGAGAAGGAATTTAGTTATCTTCTAAAGATGAATGTAGATAATAGAGGTTCCTTTACTGAGTTTTTAAAGAGTCCAGATAGAGGTCAGGTATCTGTAAATATATCTAAACCAGGTATAACTAAGGGAAACCATTGGCACCATACAAAAAATGAGAAGTTTCTTGTGGTCAGTGGAACTGGACTTATTAGATTTAGAAAAATTGGTAGTGAAGAAATAATAGAATATAAAGTTAGTGGAGAAAAGCTTGAAGTAGTAGATATTCCAGTAGGGTATACTCATAGTATTGTTAACACTGGTGATAATGATATGGTAACCATAATGTGGGTTAATGAAGTTTTTGATCCTCAGGTTCCTGATACAATATTCTTGGAGGTATAGAGATGAAAAAATTAAAGGTAATGACTATAGTTGGAACAAGACCAGAGATTATAAGATTAGCTGAGACAATAAAAAAGTGTGATGAATACTTTGAACATATATTAGTTCATACAGGACAAAACTGGGATTATACTTTAAATGATGTGTTTTTTAAAGAGCTAGAGCTTAGAGAACCAAATCACTTCCTAGGGGTAGTGGGAGAAGATTTAGGTGAAACCATGGGAAATATATTAGCTGAAAGCTATAAGATATTAGTTAAAGAAAGACCAGATGCACTACTAATACTAGGTGATACTAACAGTTGTTTGAGTGCTATTTCAGCTAAAAGGTTAAAAATTCCAGTATTCCATATGGAAGCAGGAAATAGATGCTTTGATCAAAATGTGCCTGAAGAAATAAATAGAAGAATTGTTGACTGCACAAGTGATGTAAATTTAGCATATACAGAACATGCAAGAAGATATCTTTTATCAGAGGGTATGAGAAAGGAATATACTTTTGTAACAGGGTCACCATTACCAGAAGTATTTAAAAAGTATATGCCTAATATAGATGCTAGTGATGTTTTAGATAGATTATCTTTAGAAAAAGGTAAATACATATTAGTAAGTGCTCATAGAGAAGAAAATATAGATAATGATGAAAACTTTAAAAGTTTAACAGATGCTTTAAATGCTATAGCTGAGGAATATAATATGCCAATAATTTATTCAACTCATCCTAGAAGTTGGAAGAGAATTGAAGATAAAGGTATCAAGTTCCATGAAAATATTAAACAATTAAAGCCTTTTGGATTCTATGATTATAATAAACTTCAAAAGGATGCTTTCTGCGTATTATCAGATAGTGGTTCTTTAGCAGAAGAGTCTAATATCATGGGGTTCCCAGCAGTATCTATAAGAACAAGCACTGAAAGACCAGAAGCCATTGATAAAGGTTCAATAGTTCTTGGTGGAATAACTTTTGATAGCATAACTCAAGCAATGGAAGTTATAGTTAAGCAAAAATCATTAGGTGAAGAAACAGTAAAAGTTTATGATTATACAGATGTAAATGTAGGAATGAAGGTAGTAAATGCTATTCAAGGATATACATCAGTAATAAATAAATTTATATGGAGAAAATAAAATGAAAATTTTACAGATAAATTCAGTATGTGGATTTGGAAGTACTGGAAGAATAGCTACAGATCTTTATAAAGTACTAGAAGAACGAGGCCATGAGTGTTTAATAGCTTATGGTCGTGGTACTGCACCAGAAAGTATAAAATCTATTAAAATAGGTACGAATCTGGATAATTATATGCATGTAGCTAAAACAAGAATATTTGACAAGCATGGATTTGGATCTACTAAAGCTACTAAAGAATTTATAAAAAAGGTTGAAGCATATGATCCAGATGTAATCCATCTTCACAATATACATGGATATTATATTAATATAGAAATGCTATTTGAATATTTAAAAAAAGTAAATAAGCCGGTTATATGGACTCTTCATGATTGTTGGGCATTTACAGGGCACTGTGCATATTTTGATTATGCTCAATGTGAAAAGTGGAGAGTAGGATGTATTGATTGTCAGCAAAAGGGAACATATCCATCATCTAAATTACTTGATAATACTAAATGGAATTATAAAAAGAAAAAAGAAATATTTACTTCCTTAGAAAATGTAACTATTATTACACCATCTATATGGTTAGGTGATTTAGTAAAAGATTCTTTTTTAGGAAAATATCCAGTTAAAGTAATTAATAATGGTATAGATTTGGATGTTTTTAAACCAGTAGAAGGTAATTTTAGAGATAAGTATGATATTAAAAATAAATTTGTAATTCTAGGTGTAGCAAGTGTATGGGAAGAAAGAAAGGGCTTAAAATATTTAGTTCAACTAGCAGAAAAATTAAACTTTGGTTATAAGGTTGTTATTGTTGGTGTAACAGAAAAACAAAAAAATGAACTACCTAACTCTATTATAGGAATAACAAGAACTAGTAATGTACAAGAATTAGCTGAAATTTATTCCACTGCAGATGTATTTATAAATCCTACTTTAGAAGATAATTTTCCAACTACTAACTTAGAATCACTTGCATGTGGTACTCCAGTTATAACCTTTAATACAGGTGGAAGTGGAGAAAGCTTAAATGAGGGTTGTGGAATAATTATTGAAAAAGGAAATATAGATTTAGCAGTAAGTAAAATTATAGATTTAGGTAAAAAAAATTTATCTAGTGAGCAATGTGTTAAACAATCTAGAGTTTATGATAAACATCATGCATATAATAAATATGTAGACCTTTATGAAAAAGGTAGGGATAAAATATGAAAAAAGTGCTATATATATCTTCAGCAGTAGATCCTGCTAGGATAAAAGAAATAATAAAAAGAAGAGTAAGTAAAAATTCAAATAGTTTAGAACCTATAGCAAAATATAATAATCTGTTAATTGATGGACTAAGTGAAGATAGAAATATAAAAGAAGTAACTTCATTAATTGGAGCTCCTATTTCAAAAAATGCGTTTTCATATAAGTATTTTAAAGGAAGTAAAAGAATTGAAGGTAAAAAAACATATTTAATGTTAGGTTTTTTAAATTTTCCAGGTATAAAACATTTAACTATCATATTAAAATCTTTGATATATATAGTTTATTGGAATATTAAAAATGCTAAAGAGGATAAAGTTATTATTATTGATGGATCGTACTATTCAGAAATCATAGCCGTTCATATTGGTAATCTGTTTTTTAAAACCCCTATAGTGTATAGTGTATTAGATGTATATAATTACATGGCAAAGTTGGAAAATGTCAACAATGAAAGTTTTAAAATAAAATTTTGTAGAAAAGTATATGAAAAGTTAAAATATAAAGTAAGTGGGTTTATATTAATCACTAAACAAACTAATGATCTTATTAATACTATGAATAAGCCATATGTAATTATTGAGGGACTAGTACCCTACAAAGAAAATAAAGATGAATTTACCCCTGAGCATAAAAATATGTTTATTTACGCTGGAGGGTTACAAGAACAGTATGGTATAAGAACGTTAGTTGACGCATTTACTAAAATAGACTCTAAATATGAATTGTGGCTTTTTGGATTAGGAAATCAAATAGATTACATAGAAAAAATTTCTCAAAAACATAAAAATATATTTTATAAAGGTAGTATAAGTAATGATGAACTAATGAAGATAGAAAAGCAAGCCTTTTGTTTAGTTAATCCTAGACCAACCAATGAAGAATATACTAAATATTCTTTTCCTTCAAAAACAATGGAATATATGTTAACAGGAAGACCAGTATTAACTACGCGTTTAAAAGGAATTCCTTCAGAATATGATAACTATATATATTATATTGAGGATGAGTCAGAAAATGGAATTGTAAATGCAATAAAATTTATGATTAATAATGATAAAAATATACTTTCAAAAAAAGGAGATAGTGCTCGAAAATTTGTTTTAAACGAAAAAAATAATTTAAAACAGGGTAATCGACTAAGTGACTTTTTAAACACAATATAGAGAAAAGGAGATTTTTTAGATGCAAGAAAAAACCTCAATAAAATATTTGCCGATATTCACAGTACTTGCATATTCAACATTTACAATTTTGTTGTTTGCAATATCACCTTGGGAGTGGAATATAAATAATCCAGGTAAATTTTATTCATATTTAATAATATTAAATTTAGCTTTATTTTTTGGATATTTTATTTCTGTTAGAAAACACAAGTATGTTAATATTGATTATAGTAAATACGACATTAATATAATAAAAATATTAACTATATTTTTATATATACTACTTGCCATAACATTGTGTGGATTTTTTTTGGATTTTGATGTTAGAATTGATAACCTATTTCAAACATTAATAGAGGCTATTAAGAATCCAGCTAAATTTTATTATTCATATAAGCCTAAGTCTAACATATATTTTAAATTAGTAATTTGGACCAATGTATTACTTGCACCTGCTTTTTATTGCGTAATACCATTATGTACTTACTATTTTAAACATCTAAAATATCATGCAAAGATAACATTTATAATTTTAGTATTTTTTGAATTGTCTAAGTGGATATTAAAGGGGACTAACAAAGGTATATTTGATTTGTTTTTTATTATTTTTATAGTAATTTTCTTAAAGAAGATTAAACATATTAGAGAAGTAAATATGAAGAAATTCTTTAAAAAAAATAAAATTATAATAAGTGCATCAGTATTGGCTATTATCATTTTCTTGGTATATTTTACAAATAATATTAGCAGTAGAATATCTGATAATGTGGGACATTCTTTAGGTAGCATAATGGCAGGAATGAAAGTAAAAGAAAATAGTATATTACAATCAATATTACCTACTGGTATATTTAATATGATCTTAATAGTTAGTACTTATTTATGTCAGGGATATTATGCACTTTCAATGGCACTGAATTTACCTTTTACATCTACTTATGGTATTGGTTTTTCTAATTTCTTAATGGCTAATTCCAAAGAAATGTTGAGTATAGACTTATATTCAAGAACGTACTTAGTAAAACTAGAAGAATTCGGATGGAGTTCTACAGTTAACTGGCATACTATGTATTTGTGGTTTGCAAACGATGTTTCTTTTGTTGGAGTAATAGGAGTTATGTTTATTATAGGATATGTATTTGCTAATATATGGTTATCTTTTATTGAAACTAATAATCCCATTGCTTTATGCATATTAACGTTATTTGGAACTATGTTTTTATATATGTCAGCTAATAATCAAATATTTAATTTTCCAACTACATGTGTTGCATTTTTTGGATTAGTGTTTATTTGGTTTATAACTAAAATTTTTGAAAGAAAAAAATTAGAAATTCCAATTTTTAAATTTAGAGGTTTAAAAAATGAAAAAAATATTAAATAGTGGCTTTCTAGGAAATGTACTAAAAGTTTCATCGTCTAATTTATTGGTTTTAATATTAGGTGTGATGCTAACTTTTATTTTACCCATGAAATTATCTACAGAAGGATTTGGATATTGGCAGTTATTCGTATTATATACTAGCTACTGTGGTTTTTTTATACTTGGTTTTTCTGATGGCGTAAATTTAAGATATGGTGGATATAAATATGAAGATTTAGATTTTAAGTTATTCAGAACTGAATTTAAATATCTGATCATATATACAATACTTGTATCATTAGCTATGATATTAACTCTATTATGGTTGTTTTCAGATAGCCCTAATTTATTTGTATATATTGGATTTGCAGTAAATATAACCTTATTTAATATTCAAGGGTTTTTTATACATATTTGTCAAATAACTGGTAAGTTCAAGCAGTATTCTATTGGTATATCATTAGAGAGAATACTATTAGTCACATTTATAGTTTTTACATTAGTGTTACCTATAAATAATTATGAAATATATATATGTGCAGATTTTATTGCTCGAATTTGTGTTATATGCTACTTTTCATATAACTGTAAAGAAATAGTTTTTGGTCAAAGATATAAGCTAAATAAAGTTAGAGATGAGATTATAACTAATGTTAAAGTTGGATTCTTTTTAATGTTTTCAGCAATTATTTCTATGATGATGAGTAACTATATAAAGTTCTTTATTGAAAGAAATTTTGGAATAAAGGAATTCTCATATTTTGCTTTTGCAACCTCAATGCTTTCATTAGTTTTACAAACTATAGTATCAATTTCTACAGTTTTATATCCTATGATGAGAAGAATAGAAACTAAAAAATTAAAAGGTATCTACAAAAGCTTGAATAACATACTAAATGATATTTCTGGAATACTTTTATTAGCTTATTATGTAGCAGTATTTTTTATAATATATATAATACCAAAATATTCTTTAGTATTAGAATTCTTAATGATATTATTTCCAGTAATACTATTTAATATAAAAAATAATATGCTAATAACTCTGTTTTATAAAGTATTTAGGCTAGAAAAACAAATTTTTTATAATAATATAATTGGTTTAGGATTAATGATGATATTAACTTCAGTTGGATTTTATTTTAATAAAAGTATTGGTATAGTTGTTGTTGCTTATCTTTTATCATACTTTTTAATTACAATATATACTGAAAGAAAGTTATTTAAGATAAACAATTGGAGTAATGATAATAGAAATAACATGACTTATATTATTATAATATTTATTGCTATAAATTACTTTATACCAACACCTACCAATTTATTAATCTATTGCCCTGTAGCGCTTATTATTTTTGGGTTACATGCTAAAAGAATATTAAAGGAAGTAAAATTTTTAGGTGGATTATTAAAATAGAGAAATGACAGTTAACTATATTAACATAGAATAAACTTAAAATATTTGAATTAGGAGATTAAAATGGACAATATGTTAGAACAAGTTCATAAATTGCAATTAGATATAGCTTTGGAAGTAAAAAGAATATGTGATAACCATGAAATTAAGTATTTTTTAGTAGCTGGAACATTGCTAGGTGCTATTCGTCATAAAGGTTTTATACCATGGGATGATGACTTAGACATTGGGATGTTAAGAGAAGAATATGAAAGATTTATTTTAGTTGCAAAAACTGAATTATCGGAAAAATATTTTTTGCAAAATGTAGATACAGATGAATTTTATGGACTACCGTTTACTAAAATAAGAATAAATAATACTAAGTATATTGAAAAAAATTCATGTAATAGTAAAGGGCATCAAGGTATATTTATTGATATATTTCCATTTGATAATGTACCTACAAGTAATATTTCTAAAAGTTTACATAGTACTAAAACTTATATATTAAAAAGATTGCTTTTATGTAAATCGGGATATCAACTTTGGGAAGAAGAACAATTAGTAAAAATGTTAGTTTATAAATTTATAAAGTTTATAACAATATTTATTCCAACTAACAAAATAAAAGAGTTAATAGAAAAAGAATTTAAAAAGTATAACAATATTGATACAGAATATGTTGTAGCTTTGGGTGGTTCATATGGGTATGATAAAGAAATAGTAAAAAAAGAATGGTTAAGTAATTTAGCCTATGATGAATTTGAAGGATATAATTTTTTAGTTCCAAAAGATTATGATAAATACCTCACACATTTTTATGGAGATTATATGACCCCTCCACCTGCAGATAAAAGATATAATAGACATGGAATAGTTGAAATAGATTTAGGAGAAAAATAGTATAAAGGAGTGCTAAACTAAAGTTTTTATTAATCAAAATTCAATTTTATTGGTTCGTAATATTATTAAATTTATTTAGAATCATAATATTTTATCCTTAACTAGCGATAATTGATTGTATTCTGATAGTAAGGTAATTCTAAATATAAATTAATTTATAATTAGTATAAGAAACTAATAATTAATATTATCTAGATATATTATAGTAAATAGAATTAGAAGGAAAATTTCGTATTTACTATACTTTATAGGGGAGGCTAAAATGCTATTTAATTCATACGATTTCCTGATTTTTTTTCCTGTAGTGTTAGGAATTTATTTTGTAATTCCACGAAGAGTGCAGTATATATGGCTACTAATTAGTAGCTACTATTTTTACATGTCATGGAATCCTAAATATGCAATATTAATGCTAATATCTACTTTAATTACATATTTAAGTGGAATACTGATACAAAAATATAAGCAAAAAGTTAAGATGAAGAAACTTTTTGTTTTTAGTAGTTTTGCTATAAATTTAGGGATACTATTTTTATTTAAATATTTTAATTTTGTATTCGACAATATGAATATAATTTTAAATAAATTTAATATAGGAATAGCTATACCGGGATTTGACTTAATTTTACCAGTAGGTATATCTTTTTATACATTTCAAGCATTAAGCTATACCATAGACATATATAAAGGAAATATAAAGGCTGAATATAATTTTTTTAGATATGCGTTGTTTGTTTCATTTTTTCCTCAATTGGTAGCTGGACCAATTGAAAAATCTAGAGATTTATTACCTCAATTACAAGAAACTCATGAGTTTGAGTTTGAAAGAGTTAAAAGTGGATTACTACTAATAGTTTGGGGTTTCATTCAAAAATTAATAATAGCTGATAGATTAGCTATTATAGTAAATAATATATATAATAACTATACTGAATACAGTGGATTCTACTTGATTATAGCCACTATTTGCTTCTCATTACAAATATATTGTGATTTTTCATCTTATTCAGATATAGCTATGGGGTCTGCAGAAGTAATGGGATTTAAATTATCTAGAAATTTCCATAGACCATATTTTTCTAAAAGTATAAGTGAATTTTGGAGAAGATGGCATATTACTTTAGGGGCTTGGTTTAGAGAGTATTTGTATATTCCACTAGGAGGTAATCGAAAAGGAACAATTAAAAAATATAGAAACATAATGATAGTGTTTTTGGCAAGTGGATTATGGCATGGAGCAAGTTGGGGATTTGTTATTTGGGGAGGATTGCATGGGTTATACCAAGTTGTAGGAGATATTTTAAAGCCAATTAGAATTAAAATTATTAATATATTAAATATTAATAAGAGATCCTTTGGTTATAAAGCTTCACAAATTACATGGGTTTTCATTTTAACAAGTTTTGCATGGATATTTTTTAGAGCTCCATCAGCAAAAATAGCTATAGAAATTATAAGAAAAATATTCTCAATAGATTTAATTGGATTATTTAGCAATAAGATCTTTGATTTAGGATTTACAACCTATCAATTATTTTACTTATTTATAAGCTTATTATGCTTAGTTCTAGTTTCTTTATATAGAAGAAATCACAGCATTCGAGACTTTATTAAAAATCAGCATGGTATATTTAGGTATAGCATATATTCCGTGGTTATAGTCGTTTTGATTTTTTATTGGGTTAGTGGACAAGCTGCTGGAGATTCTTCATTTATATATTTTCAATTTTAAGGAGGCACAATGAAGAAGTTTTTTATTAAGATTACCATTGTTATAGCTTTAGTAATTGCTATAATGAGTACAATATTTATTGGAGTAGTTGAAGTGATGGGTTCTGGATTTGCCGATACATACCAATCTGTAATAGTGAGAAAATATGATAAGTTAATTACTACTAACACCCCTAAAATAATAATTATTGGTGGTTCAAGTGCAGCATTTGGAATTAATGAAGAGATTATCAGTAAGAGTACAGGTTATGATGTAGTTAACTTAGGGTTACATGCAGGCTTTGGAAGTAATTTTCCTACGCAGTTATCAAAAGCTAACATTAATAATGGAGATATAGTTATTTTGGCTTATGAATATGGATGGATTGAAGAAGGTGCATTTGATAAACTAGGTGTGGACCTAGTTATGAGTGGAATAGATAATCATATAAGTTTATATAAGCATATTAGATTTCAAAATTATGATGATATTATAGATTATATTTTTAAGTATGCAAATAAAAAAGCCGAGAGAATAAGTACAGATGAAATACAAAAAGATGTATATTCTTCAAGCTCATTTAATGATAAAGGGCAAATGATTTATGATAGACAAAAGTCGATTATAACAGAAAAGTATGATGAAAAAAAATATGGTAATATAAATATAGATGACTTTAAAATTTATGATGATACTAAGAAATTTTTGATTAATTATCGTAAATTTGTAGAGAAAAAGGGTGCAAAGATATTCTTTACCGCAGCTCCTATAATGAAGTCTTCTAATAGGTCGGATAGTTATAAGTATAGTAATATGGTTAATACAGTGGAAAAAGAGTTAAATATTAAATATATATCAAATCCCACAGAGTATTTCTTTGATACTAAATATATGTATGATACTATATATCATTTGAATAGTGAAGGTGAGAAGATACGCAGTAACAAATTAGCTGAGGATATAAATAACGCATTAATAGATTATAAGTGATATATAAATAAAACTATTTTAGAATTAAACATTTTCTAAGGTAGTTTTATTATTTTATATAACTTATACTAATAATAAAATTTCAACGCTTTCTCCATACACATCAAAATTATTAAGAATTTTATCATAATCTTAAAGAAAAAAACTGATAATATATTAATAGATGATATAATACCTAATTTGTGGTATATTTGTTTAGTATGAAATTTTATTAAACATAAGAAAAAAATATTTTACTTTTTTATAAATTGGTGTACAATTGTATGTGTAAAAATAGGAGGAAGAAGAATGAAGATCAATTTTTATGAATCACAAAGAGAATATAAAGAAAAAAAACATGAGTTTGATGGAGCTATAAAAAATATAATAGATAGTGGAGCTTTTATATTAGGAAATGAAGTTAAAATCTTTGAGGAAGAAATAAAAGATTTTACTGGAGCTAAACATGCCATAGGAGTGGCATCAGGAACGGATGCTTTAGTTATAGCATCAGATATCCTTGGTTTTAGTGATAATAAGGAAATAGTAACCACACCTTTTACTTTTTTAGCTTCGACATCTTGTCTTGCAAAGCATGGTGGTAAACCTGTATTTGTTGATATAGATGAAGAGTCTTGTGGCATGGATGTAGCTCAATTAGAGGCTGCTATTAATGATAATACCGTAGGAGTACTTCCAATACATTTATTCAATCAAATGTGTGATATGGATAAGATAATGGAAATTGCTAAGAAACATGATTTAAAGGTGCTAGAAGATGCTGCTGAAGCCTTTGGAATGAGATGGCAGATGCAAGGTGAAGAAAGATATAGACACGCAGGAACCATTGGAGATATGGGTGTGTTTTCATTTTTTCCTACTAAAACCTTAGGTGGATATGGTGACGGTGGAATGATAGTTACTAATAGTGATGAACTAGCAGATATGTGCCGTATGTTTAGGGTTCATGGAGCATCAAAGAAATATCACTATGACTATGTAGGCTATAACTCAAGATTAGATGCTATGCAAGCAGCTGTTTTAAGGGTTAAACTTAAATATATAAACAATGCCATAGAAAATAGAGGAAGAGTTGCTAAGCTCTACACTGAAGGATTAAAAAATGTAGAAGGTGTAAAAGTTCAAGGCATTAAGGCTGCAAACCAAAAGAATGTTTATTATGTATTTAATATCTTTGCTGAAAACAGGGATGGTCTTGCAGAATTCTTGAAATCTAAAGGTGTGGCAACTAGTATATACTATCCAAAGCCATTACACCTACAAAAGTGTTTTGAATACCTAGGATACAAAGAAGGTCAGTTCCCAGTAACTGAAAAGATGTGTAAGCAAATTCTTGCATTACCTATATATCCAGAGCTTACTAATGAAGAAGTTGAATATATATGTGGATGCATAAAAGAATTTTATAATTAATAACGGCTGTGTTTATCCAGCAATAATCAGGTTGTTGGATAAACCTAATTAATTGTTAAAAAAGTATCAATGTTTATTAAAATAATAATTGCTAATTTGAACAGTAGGAGACGATATAATGAAAGATTTAAAAATATCCTTAGTAGGACTTGGCTATGTAGGAATGCCTTTAGCAGTAGCTTTTGCTAAAAAGGTTCCTGTAGTTGGATTTGATGTAAACAAGGAAAAGATAAATAAGTACTTAAGCGGAGTAGATGTAACTAATGAAGTTGGAGATGAAGCTATTAAAGCATCTACTGTAGATTTTACAAGTGATGAGACAAAACTAAGAGGATGTAACTTCCACATAGTTGCAGTACCAACTCCAACTAATGAAGATAAAACTCCAGATCTAAGACCAGTTATAGGTGCTAGTGAAATTTTAGGAAGAAACTTAACTAAAGGTTCTATAGTAGTATATGAATCTACAGTATATCCAGGGGTAACAGAAGAAATCTGTGTACCAATACTAGAAAGAGAATCTGGACTTATCTGTGGACAAGATTTTAAAATAGGATATTCTCCAGAGAGAATAAACCCAGGTGATAAGGTTCATAGATTAGAAAACATAATGAAGATAGTATCTGGTATGGATGAAGAAACTTTAGATACAGTTGCTAAAGCTTATGAACTAGTTATAGAAGCTGGAGTATATAGAGCTGAAAGCATAAAGGTTGCAGAAGCAGCTAAATTAATAGAAAACTGTCAAAGAGATGTTAACATAGCCTTCGTTAATGAACTTGCTATGATCTTTGATAGAATGGGTATAGATACTAAAGCTGTAATAGATGCCGCAGGTAGTAAGTGGAACTTTATAAAACTAAACCCAGGTTTAGTAGGAGGACACTGTATTGGAGTAGATCCATATTACCTAATCCACAGAGCTAAAGAGGTTGGTGTTGAATCAAAGGTTATAGCTGCTGGAAGAAACATAAATGATGGAATGGCTAAGTATATCGCAGAGAACACAGTGAAAAGTTTAATAAAAGCTAATAAGAGAGTTAAAAATGCAAAGGTAGCAGTTCTTGGACTTACATTTAAGGAAGATTGTCCAGATACAAGAAATACAAAGGTAGTGGATATCATAGATGAACTTAAAGATTATGGAGTTAATGTATTAGCCACAGATCCTGTAGCATGTAAAGAAGAAATTAAACATGAGTATGGAATAGATATGGTTTCTATGGAAGATATTAAAGAGGTAGATGCTATTATCCTTGCTGTATCTCATCATAATTACAGAGGAATGACCATTAAAGACTTTGCTCCACTATATAGAAGTGAAGCTTTAGATGAAGTAGCAGCAGCTAAGGATGAAGTAGAAAAAGATGTATTCATAGATGTAAAAGGCATCATGGATAGACATAGTGTAGATACAGATACTATGGTTTACTGGAGATTATAATTTAAGATTAAAAAATAAATAACATAAATAAAACACCGAATATCTAGGGTATTCGGTGTTTTTACTATTATTTTTTATCAGCAAATATATAATCTCTCATTTGCTTTTTAACAGTTTCAATATCAAACTTTAAGTAGTATATTCCGGTGCTCATATCACCAGCTCCATCTCCATCCCTTGGAAATCTTTCTTGCTCTAAATCTCCATCTCCTAAACCAGCTACCTTAGTTGCTAGAGATATAAAATCACCAGAACTTAGGTTAGTTTGAACTAGAGGAAGGATGTTATTTAGAATACCAGGATAAGATGTAGGAGATGCAGCAAGAGCTTTATTAAACACTGCAGACATTACATTTCTATGTCTGTGGGTTCTTTCATAATCTCCACCACTAGCATATCTTATTCTAGAATAGGCTAGTGCTTGTTTACCTGTTAATAAGGTAGGGCCCGTAGAACTTACTCCAGGAATATGAGATACCTCTTCTTCAGTAATATCTATTGTAATTCCACCAAGGATATCAATGATTTCTGGCAATGAAGAAAAGTTTACTGATACAAAATCCTCTACATTAAGTCCAAAGTTTTCATTTAAGGTTCTTAAAGCTAAGGGAGCTCCTCCAAAGGCATAGGCATGATTTATTTTATCCATACCATGGTCTGGGATATTAACATAAGAGTCCCTCATTATAGATGTTACCTTAACCTTATTATGAGTTGGATCAATGGTAGCTATCATTATAGAGTCAGAACGACCAGCTTGTCCTTCTTCCGCATCAATACCATATAAGGCTATATTTTTTATAGATTCATGGTTGTCGTATTCTTTAAAGGCATCCTTTGAAGCAATACCTAACTTAGATTTGTCTATCTTTACCTTATCCATCTTATTATATAATGAATAAAAATATCCTCCTCCAATAGCTATTATAAATATCAACACTCCTAGAATTCCCATTGAAATTTTAAATCCCAGGGACTTTTTCTTCTTTTTTCTTCTTTTATTTTTCTTTTTTTCAGGATCAATTCTGTTTTGTGACATAGTTACACTCCTCTCTGTACCTAATTCTATCACCATATGTTAAAGGTGTAAATATAGAGAAATGCATAATGGCGGATTATTCCATGAAGTTTATTATAAATTTTTATGAACATGATACGATGATATAATTATGAACTAATAATAAAAATAATAGTATATATAGGCGCAAAATCAAGGATATTGTAGAATACATTAGGTTATTATTCATAATTATACATAATATTACTAGTAACATTAGTTTTTTACTAGTAATGTTACTGGAAATATGATATTATACAAATGTGACAGTTATGTATGCGATTGAAATATAAAGAAATATGTACTATTATACGGATGTTACAACTAGGTATTCAAATTATATTTTTATATATTAAAAATATACATAAAATGTTGTAATGTGTATAAATTGATTTTGTAAGGAGAATTAATTTGGAAGAGAATATTATTAGTTTAAATGACATCTTCGAAATTTTAAAAAGAAAGTGGAAGATTATATTAGTATTTGCTTTGACCTCTACTTTAGTAGCATCAATAGCATTATTTTTACTAATAACTCCACAATATGAATCAACCACTAAGGTATTTATAGGTAAAGAAGAAAGTCAGCAGGAAGGATATAATATTTTAGATATACAAATGTATCAAAAATTATTAAAGACCTATGCTGAAATTATTAAAACTGAAGATTTGGTAAAAAAAGCTATAGATAAAACAGGATTCGAAATAAACCCTAAAGAAGCAGTTGAAAATTTAATAGTGGTATCCCTAGCTGATACGCAAATTATAGAAATAAAGTATAAAAGCAGCTCTCCAGAAGAAGCTGCAAAGTTAGTAGCTGCTATAAAAGATGAATTTGTTAAGTTATCAACAGAATTAGTTCCTAATGGAAATGTACAAGTCCTAGAAGAACCTAGATTTCCATTAAGAACAGTAAGTCCTAACAAAAGTATGGGGCTTATAATAGCTATAGTATTGGGAGTGTTTATAGGAATAGGCGTTGTCTTCCTTATAGAATTTATGGATAACACCTATAAAAATAAAGATAGGCTAGAAGAAGAATTAAACATACCAGTTTTAGGAATAATACCAAAGATAGACCTATAAAAATCTTAAGTAGGATGATTAACACAAGATGGAAACGGAGGAATAATAATTTTGGATGAGCAAGTAATTAGCCTTGGAGAAATTCTAGAAGTGTTAAAGAAAAGGTGGAAGATGATACTAATGGTAACTTTACTTTCTACTTTAGTATCAGGTTTGGTAAGCTTTTTCTTAATAAGTCCTAAGTATGAAGCAAGTACTAAGTTATTTATAGGTAAAGAAGCAGGAGCAGAGGCAGGTTATGATCAAAATGAAATAGCCATGTATCAAAAGTTAATGAAGACTTACTCTGAAACTATAAAAACTAGAGATTTAGTAGGTAGAGCTATAAAGGTTGCTAATAGTAAGTTAACAGAAGAAGAAGTTCTTAAAAAGCTTACAGTGGTAACTGTAGCTGATACACAAATCCTTCAAATTAAAATTGATGATAAGGATCCTAATATGGCAGTAACCTTAGTAGAGGCCATAACTAATGACTTTGTAACTACATCTAAGGTTTTGGTGCCAAATGGTAATATAAAAGTTATAGAATCAGTAAAAGTTCCAGAAATACCAGTGAGTCCTAATAAAAAAATGAATATAGCTATAGCCTTTTTATTAGGATTAATGGTAAGCGTGGGAATAAGCTTTTTACTTGAGTTTTTAGATAATACATATAAAAATAGGGAACAATTAGAAAAGGAATTAGATATTCCTGTAATAGGAACTATACCTCACACTGAGCAGTAGAAAGTTACAGCAGATAATCTTAATAGATTTTTACTTAAGGAGAGAAATTAATGTTTATAGTAGAAAAAGATCCCAGGTCTATAGCTTCAGAAAGTTATAGGACCCTAAGAACAAATTTGCAATATTCATCCTTTGATGAGGAATATAAAGTAATAGTAGTAACTAGTGCAGAACCAGGAGAAGGAAAGAGTACTACAGCAGGAAACTTAGCATTATCCATAGCTGAAGGAGATAAAAAGGTGGTACTTATAGATTGTGACTTAAGAAAACCATCACTACATAAAAAATTTGAAATATCTAATACTGCAGGACTTTCTGATGTAATAGTTGGGAAAGAGAGCATTTCGATAGTAGGTCATAGATATAATAATAATCTTACTGTATTGACCTCAGGTAAGATTCCACCTAATCCATCTGAGATGTTAGGTTCAAAATCTATGAAAGCTCTCATAGATGCCTTAAAAAAGGTTTTTGATTATGTAATATTAGATACGCCACCAGTACAAGCCGTTACTGACGCGCAAATACTATCTACTAGAGCCGATGGAACATTACTTGTCATTAGAGCAGAAAAAACAAAAAAAGATTCTGTTGTAAATTCTATTAATCTTTTAAAAAAGGTTAATGCAAATATCATCGGTACCATATTAAATGGAGTAGACACTAAAAGAAATACCTATTATTACTATTATGGTGATAAATAATGTATAAAATTTCACTTAAAGGTTGGAGGAGTGCTTATGATAGATTTTCATAGCCATATACTTCATGGAGTGGATGATGGATCTAAAGATGAAGATATGACTGTAGACATGCTTAAATTAGCAAAAAAGTCAGGAACCACAGGAATTGTTGCCACTCCCCATTTTTTTAGGGGTAGGTTTCAAGTACCTTATAAAGAAATTAAAAAAGAAGTAGCTAAATTGAAAATTTTAGCTAAAAATAAGGATATAGATATAGAAATATATTGTGGGCAAGAGGTTTACTATACTAGTAGAATTCTAGAAAGCTTTCAATGTGGTGATATAGGTACCATAGAAAACAGTAGATATATGTTAATAGAATTTCCTTTAAGAGAGTTTTCTGTGGATGAAGTTATAAATGACATCTATGAACTTCAATTAAAGGGAGTTGTACCTATCATCGCTCATCCTGAGCGGTATAAAAAGTTTATAGAAGCCCCTCAACTTATAAATAAGTTTATTGAAGAGGGTTTTTTATTTCAACTAAACACAGGGAGCATAACAGGAGATTTTGGTGGTGGAGTTAAAAAGACTGCTAAATTATTTGTAAAACATAAAATATATAGCACTATAGGTTCCGATGGTCATAGGTCCCAAGTTAGAACCACAGATATGACAGCAGGGATAAAAGCTATAGAAAAAATAAACCCTGGATATGTAAGGGAGATGGAGAACATTTCTCAGGAAATCTTAATGAACAATAAGGTTGAATTTCGAGGAGAAAGAATTAGAAAACAAGGTGGGATTTTTAATATATTTAGAAGATAAATTGAACAATGTTCAATGTACATAAATTTAAACTGGGTGTATCGGTTATATAAAAGTCGGGAAATTGGGGGAACTTTTTAGAATCGATAGGGGTTAAATAAAATTCGACATAAATAACTTAAATTTAAAGGGAATTATGAACTGTAGTCTGTACTTGGGCGCTTGGACTACAGGGAGTTAGTAGCGCAACCCACCTTTATCTTGCTAATTCGGGGTAACTATAAGTTTGAAGGGGAAATTTATGGAATATGAGTTAGTAAAAGATAGCGGTGGGTTATTTTTATCTGGTTTTATAAATTAAGAATTGGTGGGCAGTCTTAATTAGTGGTTAATATAAAGATAAAGTTTTAGGGGGAGTTAGTGTGGAAAGATTAAATCTTGCAGAAGAACATTTAGAAATTGTAGATAGCGGTATACAGAAAAAATACTCATATAAACTATTAAAAAGGTTTTTGGATATTGCGTTAAGCGTAACTTTAATTGGATTAACTAGTCCAATTATTATACTAGCGTTAATAATAGTTTATCTTCAAGATTTTAATAATCCAGTATTTATACAAAAGCGTGTAGGAATAGGGAATAGAGAATTTAAAATGTATAAAATTAGATCAATGATTAAGAATGCAGAGAGTGAAGGTGCAAAGTGGGCAGATATTAATGATTGTAGAATAACTAAATTTGGAAAATTTGCAAGAAAAACAAGAATTGATGAACTTCCACAATTATTTAATATTATTAAAGGAGATATGAGTTTAATAGGACCAAGACCAGAGAGAGAGATTTTTTATAGAAAATTTGAAAAAGATATACCAAATTTTAGAGATAGATTAAAGGTGAAACCTGGACTTACAGGATGGGCGCAGGTAAATGGTGGATATGATATTGGTCCTAGTGAAAAGTTAGAATTGGATTTGTATTATATTGAAAACTTAGGATTTAAAATTGAAGGTAAAATATTTATAAAAACTATAAAGGTTATATTAACAGGATTAGGTGCTAGATAATGTGATAAATTAATTAATACAGATTAATAACATTATTATAAAATATCAGATAAAATGGCATTATAATTTAGATAGATAATAATTATATATAAATTACTTGTAAGATTGGAGGGGGTTTCATGAAAAAAGTAGCGTTAATAAGTTTTTCAAACAATTTCGACATGCAGCAGTCTTTATATAATCTATATTATGATTTAAAAAAGTGTAATTTAGAAGTGATTACGCTAGGAAGTAACAACCTAAAGGTTAGTATAGACAAAAGTAATGACAATAAGTTGTTTAATGTTCCGATTAGACCTGGAATTGAATTAAAAACATTTAATTTTAGAGAAATATTTAGAATAGTAAATATGTTGTCAAAAGTAGATTTAATTTATTTTTTTAGCTCACATACATGGAATATATTAATAATTAAATTGTTAATGAATAAAATTAAAATTATTCATACAATACATGATGCTTTTCCACATGAAGGTGAAAAGCAAACAAAAAATGTAGTTATGTATAACAGATATATATGTAACAATGTTAAATATATAGTTTTACATAATAAAAAATATATCGAGTCATTCAAAAAACATTATAAGTTTAAAGGAGAAATTATTTATTCACCATTATGGAGAACATGGAGTGATTTCAAAAAAAAGAATGAATGCAAAAATAATGTTTTATTTTTGGGAAGAGTTAATCCATATAAAGGTATAGGATATATTAAAATACTAGCAGAAAAAATGCCAGAAATTGAGTTTAATATAGTCGGTAAGTTTTCAAATGAGGTAATAAATTTAAAAAGTGAGTTAATCAATGTAAAAAATGTTAATATTATAGATAAATATGTATCGGAAAATGAAATGTTGGATGTAATTGATAAAAATGATATTATTATTTTACCATATAAATCGGCTACACAATCTGGTGTAGTTATTGATGCATATAGAAATTCAACTCCAGTTGTAGCATTTAAGGTTGGTGCGATAGAAGAACAAGTAAAAAATAACATAACGGGATACTTGGTTAATGCAGGAAATATCAACGATTTTTCAAAATGCATATATAAATATTTCAATTTGAAAGATACAGAGAGATATGATATGCAGTTAAATTGTTGGAAATTTGGTAGAAATAATTGTTCTACTAGTTTAATTGTAAATGCAATTATTAAACTGATAGAATAGATTTATAGTTGTAGGAGAATAGGATGAAAATTATAATATGTATTTTAAATTATCACCAAGTTGAACTTGTGAAAAAATTATTAACTGATTTAATTTCTCAAAAAATTAGTAATTGTTATATATATATCGGGGATGTACAACCATCATACGATGAAGAAAAGAATATAAATAAATATATAGAAAATATAGGTGGTAAAAATGTTATTAATTATTTTACTATAGATAAAAATTTAGGATATGCTTGTGGAAATAACTTAATAATAAAAAAAGCTATGATGCATATTGATAATATTGATTATGTAGTAATATGCAATCCGGATATAAGAGTGCAAAATGAGAATTTATTAAGCGATTTATTAAAAAAAATGAAATGTATTAACGATTGTGCAATAATTGGACCTAAAGTAATTACACCTTCCAATAGACAACAAGGCCCTTATTTGGAACCAAACATTAAATTATATATTCTAAAACATTTTCTTCCTTTTTTATGGTATCCATTTTGGTTGATTAGAGAAAGACACATATCAAAAATTATAAATGTACAGAAGGTATGGAGAATAATAGGTGCATTTATGATTATAGACTTTAATGTATTTAATAGGATACAATTTTTTGATGAAAATACGTTTTTGTACTGGGAAGAAGATATATTATCACTAAAGTTGAAATCAATAAATAAACATGTCTATTTCGATCCTAGTTGTGAAATTAATCATGTACACGGGTCAAATGGGGTTAAAACAGTAAGTAGATATGATATAGAGAGTATGTCTTATTATTTCTCCTCATCTGGCGAAAATAAAATTTGGATTGAAATAGCTAAATTAAGTGTTAAATTTTATAATATGATACGTAAACATATATAAAAACTTACTAAAAGGAGGATGTTATGAAAGTTGTATTGTTAGGAGCATCACTATCCTCTGGAAACAGAGGGGTTAACGCATTAACTAAAGGAACAATAAATACACTAATTAGCGAAAAAGGTGTTAAAGATATTGTTATACTATCATATTCTACGAATGTGGAAATTACTCATTATGTTGACAATATTGAGATTAGAGAAATACCTTTTCATGCAAAAAGAAGACTCTTAGATTTAATTATGTTATCTCTAAAAATAAAAAAAGTAAGTCAATTAAAAAAAACTAAATGTACGAAATATATTTTGGAATCAGATTATATATTGGATATAAGTGAAGGAGATAGCTTCAGCGATATTTATGGTTATAAGAGATTTATCTTAAATATTATAGGAAAGAAAATTGCTATTATATCAAAGAAAAAATTGGTTATAATGCCACAGACCATAGGCCCATTTAACAATAAATTAGTGCATAAAATAGCCCAAGATATATTATGTAAGTGTAAATATATTTTTACCAGAGATATGATTAGTTTAAATTTGGCTAAAATCATGAATGAAAATAGTTCTAATATTATGTGGTCACCTGATATGGCTTTTTATATGAAACCTAAAGAAGTAGAAGAGTTACAAATTAACAAAGATAAGTATGAATTAATAGGTTTAAATATAAGTGCATTACTTTATAATGGTGGATATAATAAAAAAAATATGTTTGGGTTTAAAGTTGAATATGATATATTAATTGATGAAATTATAAAGGAAATTGCTTCAAATAAAAAAAATAAAATATTACTTATTCCACATGTTATTAGTAATATTGATATAGAAAATGATTTAGAGGTATCTATTAAAGTATATGAAAGATATAAGGATATATTAGGTGATAGAATAGAAGTGATAAATATACCATATGATGCTGATGAAATAAAATATATTATAAGTAAATGTGACTTATTTATTGGAAGTAGAATGCATGCTTGCATAGCAGCTGTTTCAACCAATATACCTACTATGCCGATAGCATATAGTAGAAAATTTATAGGTATATGGGAGTTATTAAATATGAATAAGTATGTGGCGGATCCTAGAGAACAAGATTTGAGGAGTATAGTTAGTATATTTAATATGCTATACGAGGATAAAGTCGAAATTGTAAAACAATTACAAGATAAAAATAATATTTATAAAAATTTGATTGGTGAATTATATGAAAAAATGTGTTAGTGATATAGTAAATAAATTTCTCTGTTCAGGATGTGGAGGATGTCAAGTCATATGTCCTAAAAAATGTATAGATATTAACTTGGTAAATGGTAGAAATGTAGCAATAGTGAACGAAGATTTGTGTATAGAATGCGGAATATGTTTGAAAATATGTCCTTCGGTAAGTAATTATAACCATATAAATAGTGAAGATGAAATAAATTTAAATTATTTTGGAGAAATAAAGAAATGCATGGTTGGTCATTCATCTAACAATCATATAAGAAAAAATGCTGCTTCTGGAGGAATAGTAACTAGTATTTTAAAATATGCAATAGCAAACAGAATAGTTGATGGAGTAATAACAGTAAGAGCCGATAAAAAAAAACCTATTAATAATGAGATAATTTTGGTTAAAGACTTAAGCGAGTTAATGGATACTATGGGATCAAGATATTCTCCAATATCTATGTGCTTAGGATTAAACAAGATAAAGAATATCAGTGGTAAATTTATTTTTGTAGGAAAGCCATGTGAAGTAGAAGCATTAAAAAATATTATGGAGATTGATAGGGAAATAAAAAGTAGAATTATATTTACTATTTCAATTATGTGTCATCAAAACCCTTCAATTAAAGGGACTATGGAAATATTATACAAAAACAATATACCAATGGACGAGATAAAAAGTTTAAAGTATAGGGGAAATGGATGGCCTGGCAAGTTTGAAATTATTACAAAAGATGAAGATGTGTTTCAAATGTCATACCTTGATGCTTGGGGAAAATATATATGTAAATATAGTAATATAGCATGTAGAATGTGTGCAAATCCTTTTGCAAAAAATGCAGATATTGTAGTTGGAGATCCATGGGGAGATGAGTATAAAGATGAATATTATGGAAAATCTGTATTTTTAATTAGAAGTCAAAGAGCTATGGATATAATAAATCAAATGCTTAAGAATAAGGAAATAGATGCTATAGAATGTTCAGTTAATCATATCAGCAGATTTCAACATGAACTTTTAAAAAAAATCCAGAATATTAAATATATGATAGAAGCATACAATATTTTTATTAAGAAGAATATAAATGTAATAAATATGTTTAGAAAATATAAATTTAATTTAAATGAATATATAAGAATTACTAAAAACATATTGATAATAATAAAATTCAAA
This sequence comes from Clostridium sp. UBA4395, assembly GCF_002390995.1. Classification (NCBI taxonomy): domain Bacteria; kingdom Bacillati; phylum Bacillota; class Clostridia; order Eubacteriales; family Clostridiaceae; genus Clostridium; species Clostridium sp. UBA4395. Next base: position 158,329 of record NZ_DGRF01000050.1, on the reverse strand, counting down.
AGAGGTTAATATATGAACATAGCAAAAGATTCTTTCTACATGATGTTAGGAAAAAGTTTTAAAACTTTTGGAAGCCTAGTGTTTACTATGATAATATCAAGAATATTTTCAATGAATGATTTAGGAACATATAAACAAATATTAATGATTTCTACATTAATATTTACACTTATTCCTTTAGGAATACCTACATCTATAAGTTATTATTATAGTAATTTGGATAATTTGAAAAAAAGTAAATTAATAACAAATTCTAATTTTTTTATGCTAATAGTTGGAATTATAGTCAGTGTATTTTTATTTCTCTTTAAGAATATATTGAGTGATTGGTTGAATAATAAATTTTTATATTCCAATATCATAGGGTTAATATTTTATTCATATAGTCTGATTATTTCAAGCAATATAGAAAATAGTTATATATCTAGTGGCCATTCATCATACATAGGTAGGATTAATGTAATATATTATACTATTTATTATGTTTTATGTGGAATATTTATACTTAAAACAAACAATATAAACTGTCTATTTATATTAATGGGAATACTAGAATTTATACGAAGTATTTGTTTATTTTATAAGTTTTATAAAATAAACAAATTGAAATTTATAACAGATTTTAAGTTTTTTTATCATCAGTTTTTATTTTGTATTCCTTTAGGACTATCAACTATTATTCAGACTATTAATATTGAACTTGATAAATTATTTATTTCATATAACTACACACCAACTCAGTTAGCTATTTATTCTAATGGAGCGATGAGTATACCATTTGTGAGTTTGATATCGATATCAGTAGCTAGTGTAATATTACCTATTTTAGCTAAAAAGTATAAGAATGAAGGATTTAAAGCAGTTTTAGACATATGGGGTAATTCGACACTAGTTGTGTTTAGTTTATTATCCATTGTTTATTTTAGTATAGTATATTACAGTAATGGATACATTAGTTTTATTTTTTCAGAGAAGTATATAAGTAGTTTACCTATATTTATTATATATTTAATTAAAGTTCCCCTTTCATGTACAGTATTTGGAAATATATTAATTGTAATAGGAAAAAGGAAACTTACATTATATAATATGATTTTAGCATTATTGCTAAATTGTGTTCTTAATTACATATTTATAAAATGTATAGGATTTAATGGACCAGCAATATCATCTGTTCTAATACATATAATTTTAATATACTTACAATTAAAGCAGATATCAAAAAGTACAGGCTATAAAATTTCAAACCTATTACCATTTAAGAGAATGGGTATTCAATTATTTATAACCTTTATAATAAGTCTTTTATTTTATAATATTTCTAAACTATTTAACTTAAATAGTGTATTGAATTTATTTATTTTTGGAGGATTAAATGCTATTTTTAGTTTAATTATAATTTTGTACATTAATAAAAAATTGATTATAAAATTAGAAGGTGTAATTAAATGATAAGTAAATGTTTATATAAATTATACAGATTAAAATTTTTAAGAAAAATGATAATTAAAGTTATAGCTCCTAATTGTGTAGTTCAATCTAAATCTAACTTAATTAGAAGGATATACAAGGATTATCATAATATAATTATAGGTTATGGAAGTTATGGAGGTTGTTTTAATTATAAAAATATAAATGCTAATGTGAGGATTGGGAAATACTGTTCTTTTGCGAAGAATGTATATTATTATAATGCTAATCATCCTACAAATAGTTTTACAACTCATCCTATATATTATAATCCTGAATTTGGAGTAGTAACGAAAGAAAACATAACAAGAAATAAACTAACAATAGGTAATGATGTTTGGATAGGACAAAATGTAATAATATTAGCTAATGTCACTAATATTGGCAATGGCGTAATAATAGGAGCTGGTTCAGTTGTGACTAAAAATATTCCTGACTATGCAGTTGTTGTTGGTAATCCTGCAAAGTTAATTAAATATAGATTTTCAAAAGATATAATTGATAAATTAAATAACCTAAAATGGTGGGATATTAAAAATAAAGATATTAATATATATTGTAATGAATTTTATAATATAAATAATTTTGTAAATAAATTAGGAGAAAACTATGAAAAAATTAATGATAAAAAAAGTGAAATTTAAAGATTTAATGTATTATTATCTGCTATTTTTATTTGTGTTACCAGATGATTTTTATAGATTGACTGCTATAAAAAATTTTTATCCACCTGAAAATATTATATACAAGATATTCTTTTTCCATTTTAGTTATTTGTTTACTCCGATTATACTATATGGAGTATATTTATATTGGAAGGAAAATGAATATATGCAGAGCAATATTTTTATTTTTTTAATGTGTATATTTATTAAAGATTTAATTTTAACCTTATTAGGTAACTCATATTTATTTATAAATATGAGTTGGGAACTATATGGTCAAATGTTAGTTAGTATATCTTCAGTATGTCTAATATTTTCTAAAAACAAATCATCTGATGAACTACTTAAATTTTGGGAAACATTTAGTATTATTACTATAATTACATTAATAATATCTATAATAACAGGAATTGGTACTACGGCTTGGACAGGAAATAGATATCATGCTAGTAATTTGACGTACGGTGAAACAGGTTTATTAATAGGACTATTTATAACTTACTTGCTGTGCGTAAAAGATAATCAGTACAAGTTTATATATTCTGGAATATCTTTAGTATTATTAATTGCTACTGGGTCAAGAAAAGATATTATTTATGTTTTAATTGTATATGTAATATATATTCTTAATAATGTTACCTCAATTAAAAATCTTAAAATTAAAACTACTTTTAAAAGCTTAGCGATACATTTCTTTATGGTGTTATTAGTAGGGGGGATGATAATTATTAGAGGTAATGATTTGTTGGAAAAATTAGAAGTTGAAAGAACTATGAACGCTATTAATGGTTTATTGACTGAAGGAATACATTATATAATTGAGGACAGTTCTGGTGAAGGTAGAATAGAATCAATAAAATCAGGAATTGATGTAATAAAAGATAACCCACTAGGTGTGACTTTTAGCTTTTACAATTCACAAGAAAATATGCAGCTAAAGCAATATCCAACTTTTGCGCATGTATCTGTAATATTTTACTATATTATATTGGGTCCACTTGGGATCTATATTTTTTATCAGTATATAAAAAATTATTACCATTTAAATAAAATACATAACAATTTTAAATATATATATTTATATTTTATAATTTATAATTGCATTAGTGGAGGTGCATTATTAAATTTTAAGATTTTGATAAGCAACATATTTATACTTTGGATAGGAAACAAATTAATTATAGAATCTAAAATCAAGTTAAATAAGTAATATTCTTATTTAAAAAGTTATATATAAGAAATTAAAAATATAATATTAGAAATTTATAACGTTGTAAAGAACTTATCATAGTTAAGTAGAGAATATAACCTATAAAAACCGATAATCTATGGTAGATAAAGCTATAATTTAAGGGGAGTATCAAGCACTATTAAAAAATACTTAGTAGATTGTTTTTTATATGTAACTCGGAAGAATTTGAATAATTACATTAAAATTACATATTTAGTAAAAATTAAAAAACATATATTAATGTATTTTAAATAAGATGATAGAAAATATTAGATACTTAATTTATAATATTTTCAAATTGGAAAATGGATAAACCTTATAAACTACATAAATACAATTAGAAGCAGTTGTGTTAATTAGTATCTGCAATGGAGTTATTATATAGAAAAAGATAATTGATTATATGATGAATAAAATATAGACACAGAGAAAGCTGTGAAAATATAAGAAATGTTTTAAAAATTAATTTGAATGGAGGCTTAGTACAATGAAAGTAATAATTTTAGCAGGGGGAAGTGGGACGAGGTTATGGCCATTAAGCCGTGATAGGTATCCAAAGCAATTCATTAAATTACAAGGGGATAAGCCATCATTATTTCAAGAAACGTTTAGGCGAAGTTTATTATTAGCAGATGTAGATGATATATATGTAGTTACTAATGAAAAGTATAAATTTTTGGTCATGGGAGCTGTTGAAGAATTAGGATATAAGTATAATGAAACTAATATTATTGTAGAACCTGAAGCTAAAAATACATTGCCAGCTATATATGCTGGAGTTTATGAAATAGCTAAAAAAGGTAATGATTCAGTAGTAGTTTTCCCTTCTGATCATATGATTTTAAAAGGTAAAGAGTTTGTAGATATTATTAAAGATTCTGAAGTATTAACTAAGGACTCAATAATAACTTTTGGAATAAAACCTGATGGACCTAATACTGGATATGGATATATTGCACCAGGAAAGCAAAAATTAAATGGATATGAAGTAAAAGAGTTTAAAGAAAAACCCGACTATGAAGTAGCTGTTACATATGTTAATGAGGGTTATTATTGGAATGCAGGAATATTCATATTTAATACTGAATTTTTTATTAATGAAGTAAAATTGTACGCAAAAAATATTTATGATGCATTTAAAACAAGCAGTAATATCAAAGAAGCTTTTAATAAGATTGATGAAAAGATTTCAATTGACTATGGGATTATGGAAAAGAGCAGAAATATTGCTGTAACCCCTATAGATATTGGATGGAACGATCTAGGTAGTTTTGATACCTTCTATGATGTTTTTGATAAAGATGAAAATAATAACATAGTTGATTCAGATAATATAGTTATTGATTCAAAGAATAATTATATACACTCGGAAAAGGGGAAATTAGTATCAACAGTAGGAATTGATGATTTAATTATAGTAGACAACAGGGATGCTTTACTTATTTGTAAAAAAGACCAATCGCAAAAAGTTAAAGAAATAGTGGAAACTTTAAAGTCAAGAAATGATATTAGGGCTGAATATCATGTTCAAGATTACAGACCGTGGGGTAACTATAAAGTTATTGAAGAAGAGAAAAATTCATTTAAGATTAAGCGAATTAAGGTAAGTCAAGGAAAAAAGTTAAGCTATCAGATGCATCACCATAGAAGTGAACATTGGATTGTTGTTAAAGGAATGGCTAAAGTAACTATAGATGATATAGAAAAATTATTGCCGGCTGGAGAAAGCATTTTTATAAAACCAGGACAAAAGCATAGGCTTGAGAATGAAGGGAAAACACCACTAGAAATAATTGAAGTACAGATGGGTGATTATTTAGAAGAAGATGATATAGTTAGATTTAATGATGAATATGGTAGAGAACAAAGAGTTGGCTGCAAATACTAACAATATATGATTATAAATAAATATCCTAGGAACGTTAAGTATAGCAGTAAAGTAAAAATCCAATGAGTGTAAAACGTGAATTTAGCTAGATATAATTTGATTAGTTAATAAATAAGTAAAGTCGTGAAAATATGTAAGTATATATAAATCTTGATGAAGTGGTGATGATAAAAAACTCAAAATTGAAAAAAGGAACAGAATATAACTGACTAGTTAGATATAATGAGAGAGAAATGGGTAGATAACCATTAGTTACAATAAGATTATGAGAAGTAATAACAATATAACTAGACATCATACTGGAAATTCATTTAAAATTAACTGTAAAATTAATTATACGAGGAGGAATTAAAATGAAAACTTATTTAGTTACTGGTGGAGCTGGTTTTATAGGTTCGAATTTCATTCATTATATGTTTAAAAAGAGTAATGATATTAGAATTATAAATTTAGACAAGCTTACCTATGCTGGAAATCTTGAGAATTTAAAAAATGTAGAGAATAATGCTAATTATAGTTTTATACAAGGTGATATTTGTGATAAAGATCTTGTGGGAAGATTATTTGAGAACTATGATATAGATTATGTGGTAAATTTTGCTGCAGAATCTCATGTAGATAGAAGTATAACTGAGCCTGAAATATTTGTTCAAACTAATGTTTTAGGTACTTCAGTACTCTTAAATGCGGCTAAAAAGTCTTGGGAAGTAGACGGTAAATTTAAAGAAGGTAAGAAATATCTTCAGGTTTCTACAGATGAGGTTTATGGTTCTTTAGGAAAAACAGGATTTTTTATGGAGACAACACCTCTTGACCCTCATAGCCCATATTCTTCAAGTAAGACTGGAGCAGATTTATTAGTAAAGGCTTATTATGATACATATAAAATGCCAGTTAATATTACTCGTTGTTCAAATAATTATGGTGCTTATCAGTTTCCAGAAAAGCTTATTCCTCTTATTATAAATAATTGTTTGAATAAGAAGCCTCTTCCAGTGTATGGTGATGGACTCAATATCCGTGATTGGCTTTATGTAGAAGATCATTGTAAGGCTATCGATATGGTAATTAACAACGGGAAGTTAGGTGAAGTCTATAATATCGGTGGTCATAATGAAAGAACCAATATACATATTATAAAGACAATAATATCCTACCTTCATGATAATGTAGATTCTACAATAGGTGAAAGTTTAATCACTTACGTAGCAGATAGAAAAGGTCACGATAAAAGATATGGTATTGATCCAACTAAAATTAAAGAAGAGCTTGGGTGGTATCCTGAAACTAAGTTTGAAGATGGAATTGAGATGACTATTAAGTGGTATCTTGATAATAAAGAGTGGATGAACAGTATCACCTCTGGTGAATATCAAAGTTATTATGAAAAAATGTATGAAGTTAGATAACAAAATTTAAAGGGGTGTACTTAGCAATGAAGGGAATTATACTTGCCGGAGGTTCTGGCACGAGACTCTATCCTATGACAAAGGCTATTTCCAAGCAAATTATTCCTATATATGATAAACCAATGATTTATTATCCGCTTTCGGTTTTAATGCTTGCTGGCATTAAGGATATTCTTATAATATCCACACCAAGAGATACTGAAACATTTAAAGAGTTGTTTGGAGATGGTAGTGAGATTGGTCTTAATATTCAATATGCAGTTCAAGATAAACCAAGAGGGCTTGCAGATGCTTTTATAGTAGGTGAAAGATTTATAAGCGATGATAATGTTGCTCTTGTACTTGGAGATAATATATTCTATGGTTATGGGTTTACAGAAAGGTTGAAAAATGCAGTGGAAAGAAAAGAAGGTGCTACTATATTTGGTTATCATGTAAGTAATCCGGGAGATTTTGGCGTAGTGGAATTTGACAAAAGCTTTAACGTTGTTTCCATAGAAGAAAAGCCAATAGAACCAAAATCTAACTATGCTGTTCCAGGTTTATATTTCTATGATAATGATGTAATTGAAATTGCAAAGAATTTAAAACCTTCAAAGCGTGGGGAGCTTGAGATTACTGCAGTAAATAATGAGTATTTAAAAAGAGGTAATTTAAAGGTGGAGCTCTTTGGAAGAGGTATGGCTTGGCTTGATACGGGGACTGCATCAGGACTTTTAAATGCTTCAAATTTTGTAGAGGCAGTACAAACAAGACAAGGCCTTTTTATAGCATGTATAGAAGAAATTGCTTATAGAAAAGGTTTTATAGATAGAGAACAATTACGTAAGATTGCTAATTCTATGAATAAAACAGAGTATGGACAGTATCTTCTACAACTTACTAATATGAATGAAGAAGCATTAAAAGAAGTTGCTGCTACAATGGAGGATTAAAGAATTAAAAGACTCAATTAAATAATAATCATATAAGACATGATGGAGTTTTAATATTACAATATCATGCCTTTAATTTTATGGGGGTAAATATGAAACTTCTAGTAACTGGAGGAAAAGGTCAGCTTGGATGTCAGCTTAAATACATCATAGAGAAAAATAGCTCCGATATTGGAGAACTTGATGGAAGGTTTAAAGATTGTCAATGCAAATTCATAGATTATGATGAATTAGATATAACAAATTACAATGAAGTTATATCCTTTGTTAGTTCCTTTAAACCGGATGTAATAATAAACTGTGCAGCATTTACTAATGTAGATGGCTGTGAAAGTGAAAGAGATATAGCCTTTAAAGTGAATACTATAGGACCAAGAAACCTAGCTATAGCTTGTGAAAAATATGATGCTAAACTTCTTCATGTATCTACTGATTATGTGTTTAATGGAGAAGGTACTGTTCCATTTAAGGAATATGACATTCCTCATCCAGTAAGTGTTTATGGGAAGACAAAACTTATGGGAGAACAGTATGTAAGAGAAAACTGTAACCGCTATTTTATAGTAAGAACAGCATGGCTTTATGGACAATGGGGTAATAACTTTGTTTATACCATAATGAAAGCTGCTAAAGAAAAAGGACATCTTGATGTAGTTGAAGACCAAAGAGGTAATCCTACTTATGCAGAAGACCTTGCTCATCATGTATTAAAGATTATTTTAACTGATGAGTACGGTATTTATCATTGTACAGGTAAGGGGGAATGTTCTTGGTATGATTTTGCTTGCAAAATTGTAGAGTATAGTGGTATAGAGTGCACAGTAAACCCTATAACTTCTGGTAAAATCAACAGGGCAGCTAAAAGACCAGCATATTCATCACTTGATAATATGATGCTTCGCGTAACATCCGGAGATGAAATGCGCCATTGGCAGGAAGCATTAATGAGCTTTATTAAAAAGTTGAACTCATAATAGGGATATATGGAGGTTTAGAATGGGAAAGTTTAATTTCATAGAAACAGAAATAGAAGGAGTATATATAGTAGAAACAGGAGTTTTCGGAGATAATCGAGGATATTTCATGGAAACATATAATTACAATGATTTTAAAGCTGCAGGTCTTGACATGGTATTTGTTCAAGACAATCAATCGAGTTCCAGAAAAGGAGTTCTTCGTGGGCTTCACTTTCAAAAGATTCATCCTCAAGGAAAACTTGTTAGAGTTATAAAAGGGGAAGTATTTGATGTAGCAGTAGACATAAGAAAAGATTCAAAAACCTTTGGAAAATGGGTGGGAGTTATTTTAAATGAAAAAAATAAAAAACAATTTTATATACCAGAAGGTTTTGCGCATGGATTTTTAGTTTTATCAGATGAAGCAGAGTTTTGCTATAAATGTACTGATTTTTATCATCCAGAAGATGAGGGTGGCATAGCATGGGATGATGTTGAAATAGGTATAGAATGGCCAATAGAAGGCATAGATGAAGTAATTTTATCTGATAAAGATAGTAATAGAAATAAGCTTTGTGAAATATAACATAGGAGATTGAAATATCAAGGATAAGGTTATCCTTGTAACTGGTGGTGGAGGAAGTATTGGTTCAGAGATAATTAGACAAATTACTAAATTTTCACCAAAGAAAGTTCTTATTTTAGATATATACGAAAACAATGCTTATGATTTACAAATGGAGCTTAATAGAGAATGTCCCAAGGTGTGTAAAAATGTGATAATTACTTCAGTGAGGGATTTAGTGAGAATAGATCAGGTATTTTGTCAGTATAGGCCTGATGTGGTATTTCATGCTGCTGCTCATAAGCATGTGCCTTTGATGGAAGAGAATATGGCTGATGCAATTAAAAACAACATAATAGGCACCTATAATGTTGTTAATTGCGCTCATAAGTATGGAGTAGATAAGTTTGTATTAATAAGCACAGATAAAGCTGTGAATCCTACTAATATAATGGGAGCTACTAAGAGGTTTTGTGAACTTATAGTACAAGCTTTTAATGAAGTTAGCAAAACTGATTTTGTAGCAGTGAGATTTGGAAATGTTTTAGGAAGTAATGGTTCTGTGATACCACTATTTAAAAGGCAGATTGAAAAAGGTGGCCCTGTCACAGTTACACATCCAGAGATAACTAGGTTCTTTATGACTATACCAGAAGCAGCTCAGCTTGTAATTCAAGCAGGAGGCTTTGCCGAGGGTGGAGAAATATTTGTCCTTGATATGGGTAAACCAGTGAAGATGGTGGACCTAGCTAAGGAATTAATAGCTCTTTCAGGTTATAAGCCAGAGGTTGATATAAAAATAGAGTATATAGGTCTAAGACCTGGAGAAAAACTTTATGAAGAACTACTCATGGATGAAGTTGCCTTAACTTCTACAGAACACGATAAAATATTTGTAGAAAAACCTAAAGAAGCAAATATAAACTTCATAGAATCATCTATAAAAGAATTTAAAAATGTAGAAAATATGCCTAAAGAAGAAATTATAAAATTAATGAAAGAAAAGGTTCCTACTTACTACCCTATGGGGTTAGATTACGGGGTATCCCAAATAGCTGAAATCTCGCAAACCATTGCTACGTAAACAACTAGTTAACTAGTTATATAGTTTTATTACACAGACTCTGTTCAATGAAAGAAGAATATTTATGTATTCTTCTTTTTTGCGTGATCAGCATTTATGCTGAGCCGGTAGGCTGAAAGAATTTAGCTTCCCCACCGGGGCTTGCTAATAGAAGAAACTAAAAACATAAAATATAGTGCAGTTTTTAATGAGTTTGGTTATAATATAAGTAAGTAAATATATTTTAAAATGATAGGTGAAGAACAAAATGAAGATAAAAAAAGAAATACATCATATACATGATAAAAGTTATAAGGATTTATTTTCTAATAAAGAAATTTTAATAAATATGGTTCAAAGTTTTGTTAAAAGTTCATGGGGAAAAGATATTACAAAAGATAATATTGAGTTAGTAAATAAGTCATATATTCTTTCAGACTATGAGGAGTTAGAATCTGATATAGTTTATAAGGCTACAATAGAAAATAAAGAAGTTATATTTTATATTTTGTTAGAATTTCAGTCATATGTGGATTATAGTATGCCTATAAGATTATTTTTATATATGACAGAAATTTGGAGAGAAGTTTTAAAAAACACTAAAAAAGTAGAAGTAAAAAGCAAAGACTTTAAATTACCAGCAATAGTACCTATAGTGTTATATAATGGTGAATATAAGTGGACAGTAGAGAAAAAGTTTAAAAATGTTATAAGTAAAAGTGAATTATTTGGAAATAACATAATCGATTTTGAGTATATATTAATAGATATAAATAAATATGAAAAAGAACAATTAATGGAACTAAAGAATATAGCATCAGCAGTGTTTTTATTAGATCAAAAAGTTGACATTGAAGAATTTATAAGTAGAGTTAAGGATATTGCCATAGGATTTAATACCTTAAGTGAAGAACAAAAAATCATGTTAAGGCGTTGGCTAAAGAATACTTTATCAGATGAAATTAAAGATAAATTAGGAGAAAGAATAGAAGATATTTTAATTGCAAATAAAGAGGAGGTGGCTATCATGACTTCTAACATTTCAAAGACAATAAAAGAAACTTTTGAAAAAACAAGAGAAGAAGGAATTCAAAAAGGAATAGAGGAAGGTATCGAAAAAGGCATCGAAAAAGGCGAAAAAAATAAAGCTATAGAGATAGCTAAAAACTTATTAGATATTTTAGATGATGAAACTATTTCTATGAAAACAGGCTTAACAATAGAAGAAGTAAAAAGATTAAGAGACTAGCAAATTAAAGTTAGTCTCTAATTTGTTTCTAGGAGACTTAACTTTAGTAGTAATAAGGGTTTACACCGTGAAGAACATAAGAACATAAAAACATGAAATCTAGTGCAGGTTTTAATGAGTTTGGTTATAATATAAATAAGTAGATTTAGAGAGTGGAGGATATTATAAATATAAAAAAGAAAAGCTAGAAGAAAAGCTTGTAGAAAGTAAAGTCTTTTTAGTGAGAATATGAGAGTGTTTAAAGAGAAATCCAAATAGTGATGATGAAATAGTAGATGAAGCCATGATATCTTACTTTAATTCTTTCTGTGAATTTATATTAGATATGTGTGAAACATATTTAGTAGCAACAGAAAATTATATACCTAATAAATCAGGAGTTGATATAATAGAATTATCATCAAACTTTGGATTCATATCTTCAGAGGATTCTAAGAAACTTCAAGGAATAGTGAGACTTAGGAATAGACATACTCATGATTTTTATCAAAGGAAATTAGTAAGGAAAAGAATTATAGCTATATGCAAATTTGAAATGATAACTTTAGATTTATTTCTAGAAACATCTTCTGAAAAAATAAGATTAGTTGTTAGTGACAAAGGTTAAGAGACTAGCAAATTAACTTATGGAGGTAATGTTTTATGAATAAAGTAACTTTAATTGGTAATGTAGTAAGGGAGCTAGAATTAAAAACTTATGATGGTTCCGAGGGGGAGGGAAGCTATATTAAGATAAATCCCTTAATAATGATAAAATAATTAGAAATTATGTAATAGCACTTGTCAATATTATTCCAGACAGTTGCTGATTACCATATATAGTATTATAATAAGTAATAAAGGGAAATATAAAAAATAAAGCAATTTATTTTTTGGGAGGAATTTAATAATGAAAAAAGTAATTACATACGGCACATTTGATTTATTGCATTATGGTCATATAAACATATTAAAGAGAGCCAAAGAGCAAGGAGACTATTTAATAGTAGCTTTATCGACAAATGAGTTTAATGAAGTTAAAGGTAAGAAGTGTTATTTTTCATATGAGGAGAGAAAAAAATTATTAGAAGCAATTAGATATGTGGATTTAGTTATTCCAGAAAATAATTGGGAACAAAAAATTCATGATATAAAAGAATTTCATGTAGATACTTTTGTCATTGGAGATGATTGGGAAGGAAAGTTTGATTTTCTTAAAGAATACTGTAAAGTTATATATTTAGGGAGAACTCCTGAAATATCAACAACTAAAATAAAACAGGAACTAGGTATAGGACAAGTTGCGATAGGTAAATAATATACATTATCATGGGACTAGTTATTGATTTACTAGTCCTAATTTTATTGTCTAAGATATAAATAAAAACAGTATAAGTTAAATAATTAGGAAGCTCAAGGCAAGCCTTTTGCAATGACCCTCGGGGGATGTGAATAGAATGTTAATATAGGACGGAAAGTATGGTAAAATGGTATATTTGATACCAAAGAAAATCTAGATAGTAACCTTATTAAAGTGCAATTCTGCAATCGTGTATAATGTGGTTACAAAAACTAAAGGTGAATATATGTAATTTTGGATATATAATGATTATGATTTACAAATGGAGCTTAATAGAGAATGTCCTCAGCTGTGTAAAAGTGTGATAATTACTTCAGTGAGGGATTTGGTGAGAATGGATCAGGTATTTTGCCAGTATAGACCTGATGTGGTATTTCATGCTGCTGCTCATAAGCATGTTCCTCTGATGGAAGAGAATATGGCTGATGCAATTAAAAACAACATAATAGGGTTATATTTATATAGTTTCCTAAGGAAAATTTTAAATAGTTAAATATAATAAAATGTAATGGGGNNCCATTACATTTTATTATATTATTAGTAAGGCGTACTACATGCTAGTGCAATTATAAAGAAGAATATATATATAGCAACGGTAAAAATGATTGAAGCTATGAATCCAAACAATGACCATTTACCTATAGCATCTGAACTTCTTGGTTTATTATCCTTCCACATAAAATAAACTATTATTCCAACGATAGGAAAGCAACAAGCTATTATATTTGCAATAGTGTCAGGCTCATCTTTTACTATTGGATGGCCATAATTATATGAATTATTATTCATTGATTGCTGGTTATTTGGATTTGTAGCATTGCCACATTCAGGACAGAAGGTGACGTTATTTAGAATTTCTTTTCCACATTTAGAACAATACATATGCGAATCCTCCTTAAAAATTAAGTTAGTTTTTATTTGATTTTTGGGTTACCACAGTGTATACAGAATTTAGCATCAACACTTATTACTTTTTTACAATTATTACAAAGAGTTTCATTTTCATCCATATTTGAAATGGCATTTGTATCCCTCACTATAGGAGTACCACAAGTTGTGCAGAATTTACTGTCAGGGTTAAGTGGAGTTTTACAGTTTCTACAAACATTATCGAGATTATTTAGTACAAGTTTTTCATTAAAGTTTATAGAATTTGTGATAACTCTCTTTTTAAATATCAATTTACTAATAAATAAAGTTAATGAAACAAACAATATAAGTATTGGAGAATATTTAAGGTTTCCAAAAATGAAATCACCCAAGCCAGTAAAATAATTATCATTAAAAGTCATACTCAATACAAAACATCTGATAAAAGAGTATAATGAAAATGATGTTATAATCCCAAGGTTTATTAATAATATTTGTATAACTAAGTCAATAGTTTTAGATTTATTTTTGAAATATAAACTTATCAAGTATGATATTAGAATTGTAATAATATATATTCCGTAATAACATAATTCTAATAATAAGAATGGCACATTATCTATGCTAATATCATTTTTAAACATATTTATGGGTATAGCTAAAATTGGACCTAGAAATAAAAAAATGCAAGTACTTAATCCCACGTCTAAGATGTTAGAGGAAGCATACCCTATAAACACTAGAATTGCTAAGAGGAAGCATAATATAACTTCATAAAGTACATCATTAAAAGGTACAAAATCTATAATTAAAGATGTAATTATAGCTATAGACGTGGCAATGGCAAGGCAAATTATTTTTTTAGTATTAATGGATTTTTTATCATAATTAATCATTCTATTTAATTCCTCCAATGAGGCATATATTATAGGCCCCTCAAAATTTTTTGTAATTTAACTCCATGACTATAACCAAGTTTCCCAATAAAAATAATAATATATATTGTAGCAATGCCAGCTAAAATACCTGTGATTAGCCTTCTTGTATTTGTACTTGTCCACTTTCCTAAGTATTGTCCTATACCATCAATTCCGATAGGTATCAATAGAACAAAACTAAACATCAAGGGTATTTCTATGAAAAATGCCATTAGTAATGCTATTAAGTATCCAATTAATATACCAGTGCAACGAGCACAAATAGGAAACTGCTTTCCTTTATAAAAGAATGAACGCTCAGGTAGCTTGTGACATATAAAAAGATAGTCAAGTATTTTCATATTTTGATTTTTTCCTTTCTCATTAAAACCCATTAGTTGCTAGCCTAAACACAATGAATAATATGTATGCAATTATGATTTCATGCGGATTTTGATTAAAGTAGTAGCTAATATATTAAGCTACTACTTTAATCAAAACATTATAATATAAAAATAATTAAAAGTTTATAGTTATTCTAGTAAGAATAAAATGAACTTCCAGCTAAGCCTAATATAATACAGAGTATGTATATAATAACTACGGCAATAACCCCACCGATGGCCCATTTGCAAACTGCACTTGAACTCTTTGGTTTTGTATCCTTCCAAACTAAATAAAGTACTAGTCCAACTATTGGAAAACAACAACTTGCTATGTTTGCAAGGGTGTTTGGCTCATCGTTAACAATTGGTTGCCCATTGTTATATGTATTTTGAATATTTCCCATTGATTGTTGTTGGCTAGTTGGATTTGTATTATTGCCACATTCAGGACAGTAGATGGCATTGTCAGGAATTGATTTCCCGCATTTTGAACAAAACATGTATATATCCCCCTTAAAATTAAAATATTGTATAAATTCCATTAACAATTGTATCATTTATTGTAGAAATAGTAAACAATTTAGGTACAAAAGTAACTCCCTAAGCCTGCTGAGGCAAAATAAGATATATTCACGGCTTGTTCACAATTATTGTTGTACATCTATTGGAGGAGGCAGACTCCACCTAAAAAATGGGAGAAGGTATCACTTTATTACATTTTACATAAATAATATGAGAGCAATTTTCAATAAGTATTAATTATTCTATTAGAAAAACTGATAATAAATTTAAGTTAATTATATTGACTAACTTTACAGATGAATATACAATAAAATTGAAAATAAAATATTGGTGTATGAAGATTATTGGAGATATCCATAAGGATAACCGTAGAAGAAAGAAGTAAATTTAGCTAAGGATTTATTTCGAAGCTTTCAGGTAGATTACAATGATTAGACACGCCCCTGGAGAGATCTCTTAAATGAGACATCAAAGGAGAAACTTATAGACTTATATATTTATAAGGAAACTTTCAGATAAAAGGACAGGGAGTAGAATAGCGTTAGTTTACTATGCTGTTTTACTCCCTGTTTTTCTGCGTTCAGACATATTTAAGCATAATAAACTAAAGAAAAAATTAGGAGGAATTAGAATGGAAATTATAAAAGGAATGGGATTACTAATTTTAAGTTTAATTATGTTTTCAGTATTTAGTTTAAAAATGCCTAAAGGACAAAAGGCTATGTCTGGACTTGCAAATGCAGCTGTAGCAACATTTCTAATTGAGGCAATTCACAAGTATATAGGTGGAGACTTATTAAAAGTTAGATTTTTAGGTGAAGTAGGTAGTGCATCTGGAAGTATGGGAGGTGTAGCTGCAGTAATATTGGTAGCATTAAACATGGGATTAAATCCAGTATATGCAGTTGCAGCTGGGGTATCAGTAGCAGGATATGGTATTTTACCTGGATTTATAGCAGGGTATATAGTAGGATTAGTCGGACCATATATAGAAAAGAAATTACCAAAGGGATTAGACGTTATTGTTGGCACTTTAGTAATTACGGTTCTATCAAGAGTCATTGCTGGTGTAACAGCACCTGTTGTTGATTCTACCTTAGGTAATATAGGAAATATGATAGCTATTGCAGCAGAACAATCACCTCTTCTAATGGGCTTCTTATTAGGAGGAATAATTAAAGTAATTTGCACATCCCCTCTAAGTTCAATGGCATTGACAGCTATGCTTGGATTACAGGGACTTGCTATGGGAATAGCGTCTATAGCATGTGTAGGGGGATCCTTTACAAATGGTATGGTATTTAAAAGACTTAAGATAGGTGATTCAAGTAATGTAATGGCAGTAATGTTAGAACCATTAACTCAAGCAGATATTGTAACATCTAATGCATTACCTATCTATGTATCAAACTTCTTTGGTGGAGGATTAGCAGGAATTGCAGCTGCACATTTCAATATTATAAATAATGCTCCCGGAACTGCATCACCAATACCAGGTTTATTAGCACCTTTCGGATTCAATAACCCTATGAATGTTATCTTTGCTATTACTTTTGCCATAATTGGTGGAATAATAGCTGGATATATAGGCTCTACAATAACTACTGTAATAAGAAAATATAGAAAAGTTAAAATAGGTTCAGATGTGGTTTAACATTTAATAACATAGGGTCAGAGCTCTTCCTATAAAATGGGAGGGGGTCTGACCCTAATTTAAAATTACATTTGGTTACCTGTTGGTTCAGATATACTCTTAAGAGCATCTTGGGCATTGTCAGAAAGAATAGGTTCAAGGGAAATATCTCCTAGTGAAACAATACCTACAAGACTATTATTTTCTACGATTGGAAGTCTACGTATCTGTTCTCTACTCATTATTTCAGCAGCATCATGAACATCCATTTCTGGGTTCCCTACAGTAGGGTTTGAAGTCATGATATTTCTCACTTTTGTTTGAGCTGAATCCTGACCTGAGGCTACAGATCTTAAAGCAATATCACGATCAGTAACAATACCATTTACCATTTTGTTACTACATACTGGTATGGAACCAACATTATATTGTTTCATAAGTTGAGCAGCTTTTTCAATAGAATCCTCTGGGGTTAAACAAGCAACATCTTTTGACATGATTTCTTTTACTTTCATAAATTTCACCTCCATATATAGAGTAACCAATTAAATTATTATTTATTAGCTTGATATGCTGAAATTTTTGTGAAATTCATACTAGATATAGATCTATGTATGAGGCTATAAATGGCAATAAAGTCTAAAGAATTTTTTAATTAGCCTAAAAAATTCAAAATATCCTAAAAACAACCTATAAATCCTAGCAAAATAGTTACAATTTTTTAATATTTATGGTAATATGATAAGTAGGTTTTGGCTGAATTATTAAAGTCAGACCATTTGCTAGAGAAATGAGGGGATAATTATGGGAAAAAAATTAATTTCACTTATTTTAGGCTTATCATTAACTTGTACTGTTTCAGCACCTGCCTTTGCTGCAGAATTAAAGGTAGATAAAGAAGCAAAAAAAGTACAAGCTATAGAGAAACTTGAAAAGTTAAGTGATGAAACAGTGGAACTAAAGGAAAATGATGGACAAGTCTTTTTATCAGGAGAGCTTTCTGATAAAGAAGTTCCAGGCGAGGGTTCAGCAACTAAATTTTTAGAGGAAAACAAAGAGATCTTTGGAATTGACAATACAAAAGAGGAACTAAAGGTTGTTGAAGTAAATAAAGATGACATAGGAGATACTTTTGTAAAGTTTGCACAAGTTATTGAGGGAACAGAAGTAGATAACAGTTTAATAAATGTGCACTATGATAAAAATGGAGTTATAGTTAGTGTTAACGGTAACCTCAAAGAAAATAAAGAAATCACTACTCTTGGTAGTAAGGTTATTTCTCCTGAGGAAGCTATTGAAATAGCAAAAAGTCAATTTGAAATTAAAAAATTAAAAAAGACGCCAAAGGCTGAAAAGTTAGTAATAACTGAAGATGGTGTGAACTATGAAGTTTACAAGATAAATATTTTCTTTATGGAGCCTACCATAGGAAGTTACAATGTTTATGTTGAAGTAAATTCTGGTAAGGTAATAAAAACAGAAAATAAGATAAGATATAATACTCCAGTAACTGGAACAGGTATTGATGTTCTAGGAAAAACTAGAGAGCTAAAGTTAAGTGAATATAAAGATGAAGCTGAAGATAAAGTACAATATGGAATGGTAAATTTAACAAATGTAGCCACAGAAGCTATAGCTACCTATGATGCAAAAAATAGTACTGAGAAGCAATTTAATATGTTTTTAGTATCAAATACTACTAAGGAGTTTACAGCTGAAGAACATAAAGCTCCAGTAAGTGCCCACTATAATGCAGATAAGGTAGTAGGTTTTTATAAAAATTTATTTAATCGAAATAGTATAGATAATAAGGGAATGGAAATAAACTCAATTACTCATCTTGGCTCAAATTACAATAATGCCTTTTGGGCTGGAGATATGATGTTTTATGGAGATGGAGATGGAGTAGAATTTACATATCTTAGTGGAGATTTAGATGTGGTTGGTCATGAAATGACTCATGGAGTAATAGAGTATACAGCCGACCTTGCATATCATAATCAATCGGGTGCACTAAATGAATCTATGGCTGATGTGTTTGGAGTACTTATTTCAACTTATGATAAGTATAATGTTGCTAATGGAGGAGCTTGGAAATTTGACTCAGCTGATTGGGTTGTAGGAGATGACATTTATACTCCTCACATTCAAGGTGATGCTTTAAGAAGTTTAAAAGATCCTGATCTATATGGACAACCAGCTCATATGACTGATTACTATGAGTTTGCTGATACAGAAGATGAAGATTGGGGAGGAGTTCATATTAACTCAGGGATTCCAAATAAAGCAGCATATAATATAGCTAGTAATATAGGAATGGATAAGACTGCAAAGATATATTACAGAGCATTAACTCAGTACATGCATCCAGATACTAATTTTCAGCAAGCAGCATATTGCCTTGTACAAGCTACTGCAGACTTATATGGAAAAGGATCTAATGAGATTACTGCAATAAAGAATAGTTTTGATTCAACTGGAGTGGCATATAAAGGACAAAAGCCAGTTATTTCAGGAGCTACAGCTAAGAATGTAACAGTAGGAAATGTCTTTGATGCTAAGGCTGGAGTTACAGCCGCTGATCTTGAAGATGGAAGCTTAACTACTAAAATAGCTGTTAGTGGAACCATAAATACAAATAAAGTAGGTAAATACACTTTAACTTATACAGTAACAGATAGCGATGGAAATAAAGTAAGTATACCTAGAGTTATTAATGTTGTTGCTAGAAATATACAAATTAATGCATTAATAGGTACTGATAGATACGATACAGCAGTTAGACTAAGTAAGGGTCAATTTACAACTGCAAACACTGTAATGATAGCAAATGGAGGAGCTTTAGCAGATGGATTAGCTGCTACACCACTAGCAACATTTAAAAAAGCACCTTTACTTTTAACAGGAGCAAGTAGTCTTCCAGAAGGAACTAAAGGTGAAATAAAGAGGTTAGGTGCAAAAAATGCTATTATTGTAGGTGGAAGTGGAGTAGTTAATGACAGTGTAATAAAGGAATTAAAATTACTAGGTGTAACGAATGTAGAAAGAATTGGTGGAAGAGATAGATATGACACATCTTTAGAGATTGCTAAGTATATTGATAAAAATTGCTATGATGTAAATAAGGTAGTTATAAGTAATGGACTAGGCCAAGCAGACGCTCTATCCATAGCTTCCGTAGCAGGTAGAGATAAGATGGCAATAGTTTTAGTACAAAAGGACGTAGTTCCAACAAAAGTTTATAGTTGGTTACAATCAGAATCTTTACAAAATGCCTATATCATAGGTGGTACTGGTGTAGTTTCTGACAATGTTTTAAACAAAGTTAATGGAATCACTTCAACAAATATAACAAAGAATAGATTAGGTGGCAAAGATAGATATGCAACTAATGCCATGGTTATAGATAAATTCTATGGAAGTGTTGTAGATAAAACCTATATAGCAAAAGGACTACAACTAATAGATGCTCTAGCTGCAGGTCCAGTTGCAGCCCTTAATGGATCACCAGTGGTTTTATCAGGTGTTGACTTAACAACAGAACAAAAAACTGTGCTAGATAAGAGATATGGAAATATCATCATAAGAACTGGTGGCGGAATTGCAGATAAAGCAGTAAACTCATTAAAAAGCTGCATAGCCCAATAGATATCATTTAATACCACGGGGTCAGACCCCCACCCATAAAATGGGATGGGGTCTGATCCCATTCCATTTTATGGGTTCAAATATTACTTTGAAAACATACAAATATAGGATATAATATACTGGTAAGGAGGGGAATATATGAGAAAAGATAGGATACAAACCATATTATGCATAGTATTATCCGTTGCATTAATTGCTACTTTAGCTTTAGGTATAAATAGATCTAAGAAGGAAAAAGAAAGGATTTTAGAAAGTAAGAAGCTATATGAAAGCTCAATAAATCTAACATCTAAACTGGAAGAAGAGAAAAAAGAAGGTAATGTAGAGGGAGAAACCAAAGAAAGTGAAGAAAAATTCATTTTGGAAGGAAAAACTCTACTTTCTCTTGGAGATGGAGTTTCAAAAGGAAGTACATATCAAGAAAAGGTAAAAACTCTTTTGAATTTAAAAAGTGTAACAAATAACTCTAATAATGGCTTAGTTATGAGTAGTATGCTTAACTTAATTAATGGAGAAGCCCTCAAGGATATAGATATTATAATTATTATGGTAGGTACTAATGACTACACTAAAGGAAGAGCTCTAGGAACTAAAGATGATGGGGGAGAAATTGAATCTTTTTACGGAGATGTGCAAGCGGTTATAAATACAGCACAAAAGGCTAAGCCAGAGGCAAAATTTGTATTTTTAACTCCATTAAAGCATGGATATATTGAAGGACAGCCAAGCTATCCTGATAAAAACAATATTGATCTTGGTCTAGAGGATTACTCCATGGCAATTAAAGAAGTATGTAATAAAAATTCTATACCAGTAATAGACTTATTTAATGAAAGTGGAATAGAAGCAGATAACATAGCTGATTATACTGTAGATAATATGAACCTAAATGAAGCTGGAAACGAAAAAGTAGCCAAGACTATCAGCGAGGGTTTAAAAGAGATATTTAAGTAGGATATATTAAATTGGATACACATAGTAGATATGCATAATAATATTGTAGTTTTGTGATATATATGAAAATTCTTAGAAATGACAAAAGTTAATCAATGCAGAAACCATTAAATTTTGGTTTCAAATGATTAACTTGTCATGAATAAGAATTTTCAATAGGAATTATTTAAATTGCTTATTATTTTGAAAGTATTTATACACATAAAGAATTAAGTAAGGACCTTAGCTTGTTAAGAGCTACGGTTCTTCTTTTTGCTGCTGTTGAATAGTTAAGGTTTCTGGATTTTGAATAATCTTTTAGGTTGCCTTCACAATTTATGTATATGAAGGTTATTAGATCTCTTAAGTTATCTTGGAGGTTGTCCACTTCTCTTTTCATAAGTTTATACATTTCTTTTTCTATAAAACTATCTTCAGTTGATGCATCAGCTATTAAAGTATCCTCTATTCTAAGGTTAGTTTCAATTGGAGCTTCGATGGTTTGTACTTCATTATCTTTTGCTCTTTGCCTTATTAGGTAATTAAAATTATTTTTTATTGCATAGGATATATAAGCTGTAAAATTGCCTTTTTCCGGAGTGTATTTTTCAAGGCAACGCATTAAGGTTATGTTTCCCATTTGAATTAAGTCTTCCATTTCATAGCCGCGGACATGAACCTTTGAAGCTTGTTTAATTATTAGGTATTTGTATTCATTAATCAGTTCTTCCATTGCACTTTGGTCTTTATTTTTTGCTTTTAATATAAGATTCTTTAAATTGGAATAATCCATAGATATAACCCCCTTAAAATACTTTAATAATATATATGCATTTTTTTGAAAAAGTGGAAATATAACTGATAAAGAAATTTTAACACAAACATTAGTTTGTGTAAATATATAATTGAAATATTTGGGTAAAAAATATCCATATAAAAATATCTGGATTAAAAATTTAATTCTATATTTATATGTTCTCTTATAATATATAGTGAAAGAGGAACAATATATATAAGGGAAATATATATGGGATAAATATACAGGATGTTGATACACTGTATTAGTTGATAATTAAAACAGAATAATATATATTATCAAAAGATAAGAGATTTAAATGGTCTGAATATATTCTTTCTGTATTATAAAAATTTTTAAAATAATGCAGAATATCTTGCAATAGATAATAATTGTTTGTTAATATGTAAGTATGGAAGATAATATGAATGCGGAGGTAATGAAATGAAACCTTTAAAATTAACTAATTCAGTTCATTGGGTTGGGGTTAATAATCCTGAACTTAGAGTATTTGACATAATAATGGAGACAAAAATGGGAACTACATATAATTCCTATTTAATTGAAGATGAGAAAATCACTATTGTTGACACAGTTAAGGATGGATACTTTGAACAATATTTAAAGAATATTAAATCTATTATTGGTGATAAAAAAATAGATTATATTGTAGTTCAGCATACAGAACTTGATCATAGTGGTTCATTAAAGGAGCTATTAAAGGAATATCCAGAAGCTCAGGTTGTTGGATCAAAGGCTGCAGTAAGATATCTTAAAGGAATTATAAACATGGAATTTAAGTCTATAGATGCTTCAGGAGAGCTATCTATAGGAAAGAAGACCTTAAGATTCGTAAATGCACCAAATCTTCACTGGCCTGATAGTATATTTACTTACTTACCAGATGAAAAGATATTATTTACATGTGATTTTATGGGATGTCATTATTCACCAAGTGGATGTATTACTGACAGTTGTTCTGGAAACTATGAAACTGAAATGAAGTATTATTTTGATGTTATCATGGGACCTTTCAAAAGATTTGTTAATATGGCTCTTGATAAGATTGAAAATACGGAAGCTGAAATTATTGCTCCTAGCCATGGTCCAATTCATATTGATGATAGAGAGTATTATAAAAATTTATATAAAACTTGGGCTAAGGAAGCTGATATCGAAGAAAAAAACATCCAAATATTCTATGTTTCTGCCTATGGAAATACAGAAAAGGTTGCAAATCATTTAAAGGATGCCATTGAAAAAAGAGGAATTAAGGCTGGAGTTCATGAAATAACAACTACACCTTTAGAGGAACTTGTATCTCTTGTAGAAAAATCAAGTGGTATATTAGTAGGTTCTCCTACTATAAATCAAGATGCAGTGGAGCCAGCTTGGAATTTGCTTGCTCATGTTAGTGCTATTGTAAATAGAGGTAAAATTGCTGGAGCTTTTGGATCTTATGGTTGGAGTGGAGAAAGTGTGCCTATGCTTTCAGAGAGATTAAAGAGCCTTAAATTTAATGTAATTGATCCAGGTTTTAAATTTAACTTTGTACCAAGTGAAGAAGAACTTAAGCTAGCAGATGAATTTGCTGATAACTTCCTTGGAATGTTAAAATAAATTTAGTATATAATAATAGATTATGGTATATTATTAAGGTATGAGATATAATATAAAAAATGTTATATTACATACCTTTTTTTCATAGCCAATACTAATTACAAACTTAATAATATGTTTACATGAAAGATATTATTAGGGAATAGGCTATAGAGAGAAAATATGGTAAAATGTAAGAAAGCTGATAAATTTCATTGCATTTTTATAGGAGTGATTATATTGAAGTGGTTAAATAAATTAGAGAGAAAATATGGCAGGTATGCCATTAGTGGATTGATGAAATACATTGTAGCAGCTAATTTGGCTGTGTTTTTATTAGAGGTTATAAATCCAGGGTTAGAGGCAAACCTAATGTTAATACCTCAGGCAGTAATGGCAGGTCAAGTGTGGAGGTTAGTTACCTTTATTTTAATTCCACCAGCAACCAGTGCCTTTTGGATACTCTTTACCCTTTATTTCTATTATATTATAGGTATGGGGTTAGAACAGGCCTGGGGAAGCTTTAAATTTAATATATATTATTTAGTAGGGATGATTGCTACCATAATTGTATCTTTAATTGGAGGTAGTCCTGCTACAGGGGTATTTATAAATTTAACTTTATTTTTAGCCTTTGCATCCATATATCCTAACCATGAAGTTTTACTATTTTTCATTTTACCAGTTAAAGTTAAGTATTTAGGAATTTTAAATGCAGTACTTTTGGCACAACAGTTTATAATGGGTGGAGTTGGAATAAAACTCATGATCCTTGCATCTTTAGCTAACTACTTTATTTTCTTTGGAAAAGACTTTATAGAGTTATTTAAAACTAAGAAGAAAGTTAAGAGGAATAAAGAAAAATTTAAAGTCATAGAGATGAAAGATTATGTACGTCATAGATGTACTGTATGTGGAATAACTGAAAGAGATGACCCTAATATGGAGTTTAGATATTGTTCAAAATGTAGTGGACATAAGGAATATTGTATGAATCACTTGAAAAATCATGAACATATTAATGATTAGTAGTGTATACCATGACTATTTGTTAAAAAATTAAGGGATCCATCAGAATTAAATGCTAACTATTAAGGTTAGTTAAATTTTGATGTATTCCTTTTTTATTCCATGACTATAAGCTTTAGTATTCCCTTCTTATTTAAAGGTGGAGGAAAGAGCTGATATATCCTAGGATAAGGATTTCTATATATGAAGGAGGAAAATTTATGAGATATGAAGGTGCAGTTTATAGACCACCTAGTGAAGGAAGAAGTTTAATAGTTCAAGCTACCATTGGTTGTTCTCACAACAAATGTAGTTTTTGTAATATGTATAAGGCAAAGCAGTTTAGAATGAGAGCTTTAGAAGAGGTAATTGAGGATTTAGTTTTGGCTAGGGAGAGGTATGGATATATAGAAAAAATATTTATAGCTGATGGTGATGCTCTTATCATGCCTACAGAAAGACTTATTACAATTTTGGATAAAATTAAAGAATTATTTTCAGAATGTAAAAGCATTACTGTATATGCTAGTCCCAAGTCTATTTTACTTAAAACTCCAGAAGAACTAAAGCTTTTAAAAAGTAAGGGTTTGGCAATGGTATATCTAGGTATAGAAAGCGGAGATGATGAGGTTCTGCTTAAAGTGAATAAGGGAGCAACCTCAAAGGAACTTATTCAGGCTGGAAGAAAAATTAAGGATAGTGGAATAAAACTATCTTGCACTCTAATAAGTGGCTTAGGTGGGGTAGAGAACTGGAAAAATCATGCATTAAACTCAGCAAAGGTTATTAATGCCATAGATCCAGATTATCTAGGCCTTTTAACCCTTATGACTCCTGAAGATGCACCTATATGTGAAGAAATAAAAAGAGGAGCTCTTATGCTTTTAAATCCTAGGGAAGTAATGGAGGAGGTTTATCACCTTGTTAAAGAACTAGATCTTACAAATTGCATATTTAGAAGCAATCATGCATCAAACTATGCACCACTAGCTGCAGTACTAGGTAAAGAAAAGGAAAGATTACTTTCAGATATAGAAGGTTTTTTAGCAGGACAAAATAACTTTAAACCAGAATATTTTAGAGGGCTTTAATTAAACTTATAATTAAAATATCCTTTCACAAAAGGGTCAGTTTTTTTTAACTGACCCTTTTTATATTTGAATGTAATATTTTAACATATAATTTTAATATACTATATATATAGTAGGAAACAAATGAAGCTCAAAAATGTTTCAATTTCCACTATTAGTCTTAATTGATTAAAAAAATTTTATGAAAGGAGGAATAAAAATGAAATATTTTTCAAATTCAGCAGCAGAAGATGTAGCTAGAGAAGAGAATATGGAACAATTAAAACCAAAGGAAGCCTATGTTGAGCAACAGAAAGTAGTAGTTCCTACCCAAATAGTATTAGGAACTAATGTATTGGAAAATGACGGCGGTGAAGTAGGCAGACCTGTTCTTTAGACAGAATGTGGATGCACTTTTGTGCATCCACTAAAATTTATTTGATGAGGTGTTAATTATGTTTTCAACATTAAAAAGACCATATAAAGATAAGAGTGCAAAAGATACTATACAATTAATAGAAACAATTTTAAAGAGAATAGATATGTGTCCTGATTATGAATTTCAAGCAAACCCATATCCAGAAATTTTTTCAGTTCGAGTTGCTTTACCTAATGAGAAGGGCGGTTTTGGTAGTAATGGAAAGGGTAGGACTGAAGAATATTCTATTGCTAGTGGATATGCAGAATTTATTGAGAGATTACAAAACAATTTATATGCTACTTTGCCTAGAACAATGATGGAGAAACTTAAAGAAAAGCATGGTTTTTACTATGTTCCAGATGAAGAATATATAACAGAAAAGGAATTTAGAAAATTACCTGAAAATATTTTATTAGATTTAATTGGATTTAAAGATAAAGATAAAGATAATTTTATTAGTGCTTATTGTAATAGAAATTCACAAAACAATGGGAAAGGTATAGTGGCTATTCCTTTTTATAATACAAATACTAAAGAGTTAGTTAGCATACCTTATAATCTTCTTTTGATGTGCGTTGGATCTAACGGTATGGCTGCAGGAAATACAGTTAGCGAAGCTGTATTTCAAGCCTTATGTGAACTTATGGAAAGATGGGGAAGTGCAGAGATATTTTATAAGCAGCTTACACCACCTACAGTTCCAGATGAATATTTATCACAGTTTAAAGAGGAATGTAACATTATTAAAAATATACAAAGGGATGGTCAATACAAAATTATTGTTAAGGATTTTTCAGCAGGTAAAAAATTACCTTCAGTAGGAATTATAATAATTGACCCAAAAACTAATAAGTATAGATTAAATGTTGGTTCGGATACGTCTTTTCAAATAGCTTTAAGTAGATGCATTACAGAAATTTATCAAGGAATAGAAAATAAAGAAAACTTTGAACGTACTTTAAATGATATTCCGAAAGAAGTCCCAGAATATTTTTTAAATAATAGTCCTAAAAGTGAGTTAGATAGATATGTAGTTTTCTCACAGTTTTGTAAAAATGATAGTGGGGTTTTTCCACCTAGTTTATTTGGTAATAATCCTAGTTATGAATTTGAACCAGAAGTATTTATTCCTAAGGATAGCTATGAAAAGGAAGTTGAAAGTGTAATTTCTAATTTTCATAAAGCAGGGTACGATGTTTATATTAGAGATTTTTCTTATTTAGGATTTCCTTCAGTAATGGTATACATACCAGAAGTAGCAGCATTAGGGAAAAAAAATGTACCAGTAATAAGTAGTACAAATAAGTTTAATCTGGTTGAACTAGATAAAATTGAGAATTTACTATTTGATTTTGATAATTGTGGAGAATATGAGTTAAAAAAAATAGATCAAGTATTGTCACCATTACTTTCAAATACTATTTTAACAGATTTATTTAGTATAAAGGTTAAAAAGGGAAGTGAAATTGGTAAAGTGGCATTATCCTTTTTCTTAATTTTATTAAGATATGAATTAAAGGAATATGATAAAGCTTTAGATTCATTAAAAGTATATACATCTAAAGGAACTAAAAATGATCCATATTATTCAGTAGCTAAGAAATATATTGAATTTAAAAGAGATGATATTAAAGAAGATGAAATATTAAAATTGCTATCTAATTGTGATTTTGATTTAGAACTTGTTAAAGAGGTATGTGATGATTTAAAAGCCACCAGTGATGTTTTTAGATATATTGCTTTACCTAAATGTCCTGATTGTGATAACTGTAAGTTGGGTAGTGAGTGTCTTTCAAAGTATCAATATATTTATTCTAATGTTTTATATGAAGAAATGAAAAAGAATGTACTAGATCAAAGCAGATTAGAGGAATGTGTTCAAGGGGTTTCTATATAAAAGTATTGGAATTTAAATTTGTTAGGTGGAGTAATCTCCATCTAATGAATTTAATTTTTTAGATTGAAGGGGATGATATTTTGTTATTAAATATGATTAGTAAATTATTGATAAGAAAATATAAAAATGACCAAATTTTAACCTTAAAAATGAAGAAGGCATTAGGCTTGGTTTTTTATGAAATAAAAAAATATAAGAAGTTAATATTTATGGGTGCTTTTCTTATAATTACTACATCCCTATTAGCATTGCCAGACTACTTTTTTCTTGGAATAATAGTTGATAGGATTTTACCAGGGAAAGATTACAAAATATTCATTATATTTGTTTTATGTATGTTGTTATTGAAAATCTTAATTACATATTTTAATTATAATGTAAAAATGATATTTTTTAAGGTGAATAATAAGATTACTATAGATATTCGTAAAAGACTTTTTGAAAAAACTAATAAACTTCCATTAAAACATATAGAGAATTTTAGTACAGGATATTTAATGTCAAGAATACAAGATGATCCACCTAGGGTATCAGCACTTTTTGGGGATCAAATTATTAACCTTTTAAAACAAGTTGTAGTTTTTACAATTAGTATAGTTGCCTTACTATTTATTAATTTTAAACTAGCGATTATTACAATATTGCAATTACCCTTTTTAGTATATACAGTACACTATTATGGAAATAAAATAAAAAAACAAGCTGATAAAGTATTTGAGCATGTATCTTTGCTAAGTAAGTCTTTACATGAAAATATTAATATGATTCCAACATGTAAATACTTTGGGGCTACAAATTATAATGTTACTAGGTATATTAGGACAAGTTTAGTTACATTAAAACACTGTATATCATTAAGAAAACTTGAATGTGCCAATTCTCTTGTTATGGGAATTTTAGGTTCAATTTTACCTATGACAATTATTTCCATAGGTGTATATGATATAATGTACTCAAATTTCACTTTGGGATTATTAATAACCTTTATGAGCATACTATCAACTTCGGTGGGTTCTATATGTGAAGTTATATCTTTCTATCCTGAACTTAAAAAAATAGATGTTGCATTGTTGCGGATAGGGAATATGCTTATTATGGAGACGGATAACTCCAATGAAGTTTGCTATGAGGAGAAGATTACAAAGATTAAGTTAAATAATGTTAGCTTTTCCTATGAAGAAAATAAAAAGGTTCTAGATAATATAAGTTTTACTGTGACTAAAGGGATGAAGGTTGCTATTGTTGGACATTCAGGATGTGGAAAAACAACCTTGACAAAAATATTAGCAGGATTTTATGATTTTCAGGGTGAGATAGTTATAAATGACTTAATAATTAATTCAAAATCAAGAAATTTATTGTCTAAAAAAGTTTCAATAGTTCCACAGGAGTCCTTTTTATTTAATGAGAGTATTTTTAAAAATGTTTCTATAGGTTCAGTAGAAGTAGATAAAACTAAAGTTAATAATGCATTAAAGAAAGCTAAGGCAGATGAATTTGTAAAAAAATTAAATGGTTCAATCCATACCAAAGTAGGAGAAGGTGGGAATAAATTATCAGTAGGTGAGAAGCAAAGAATATCAATTGCAAGATCTTTAGCTAAGGGGTGTGATATTCTAATTCTTGATGAAGCTACATCAAATATTGATAATGTATCTAAGAACATGATATTAGAATCAATAGATGAACTTAGTAAAGATATGATAGTTTTTATTATTGATCATAACTTTGAAAATATAAAAGATTGTGATGTTATTTTAGTTTTTGACAATGGAAAATTAGTTGAAAGTGGAACGGAAGATGAACTTATTAGTTTTAAGGGGATTTATGCTTCATTGATTGGATATTGAAATAGTGAGATTTTTTAAGAATAACTAGCAAAGTAGCTAGTTATTTTTTTGAGAAAAATTTAAGCTCTGTTGAAATAATAGTAAAAATATCATGCATAATCACCGTTATCTAAATATACATTGAAATGGAAAAATTACTTTGATATAATTAGTATGTTAAATAACTTTAAAATCTAATGAAGAATGTCAGCGCAAAATGTAAACCATTACCTAATTTCAACAGAGCCGAAATATTAATGTACTATTTAAATTAAAGAGCTGTTAAATTAAAAACAGTCTATTAAGGAAGGATGTTAATAATGAAAAATACATACATAAATATTCTTAAAAGAGAAGTTATACCAGCCTTAGGATGTACAGAGCCCATAGCTCTAGCCCTTGCAACGGCGAAATGTAGTCAAGCTTTAGGAGGAGTTCCAGATAGAGTTACGGTTCTTGTTAGCTGTAATATTCTGAAAAATGGTATGGGAGTAGGGATACCTGGTACAGGAATGGTTGGTTTAAATATTGCAGCAGCCCTTGGAGCTATTGGTGGCAATGCAGAGGCAGGATTAGAGGTTTTAAAGGATGTTACTAAATCAGATATTGAAAAATCAAAGGAATATATAGCAGAGGGTAAGGTTACAATAGACCTTACTAAAGCACCAGAAAAACTTTATGTAGAGGTTATTGGACATAAGGGCCATGATAGCTCTTCTGTAATAATTAAAAATAAACATAACAATATAGTTTTAATTACTAGAAATGAAGAGATATTGTTTGAAATCGAAGAAGTTAAAACTGTAGCTACAGATGATAATGGAGATGATGAGCAGCTATCTGTTAAAGATATATATGAATTCATAAAAACTGTACCCTATGAGGATATAGAGTTCTTAATGGAAGGTATAGAGATGAATCGTAGAGTTTCAGAGGCTGGAAGAAAAGAAGAATATGGACTTAAAGCAGGAAAAATTTTATTAGATGGAAAGAACAGTAGGATGTTTGCAGATTCACTTCAAACCTATGCTATGGGATTAACTGCTGCAGGTGTTGATGCAAGAATGGATGGATGTACACTTCCAGTAATGAGTACAGCAGGTAGTGGAAACCAAGGATTAACAGCTACTTTACCTGTAATTGCAGCGGCGGAAAAACTGGAAGTTAGTGATGATACTTTAGTTAGAGCCGTAGCCCTTAGTGATCTTATAACTATTCACGTAAAAAGCTTTATAGGACGACTTTCAGCTCTATGTGGATGTGGAGTTGCAGCTTCAATTGGAGCTAGCTGTGCCATTGTTTATATGCTAGGAGGAGAACTATGTGCTATAAATAAAGCTATAAAAAATATGGTGGCAGACGTTTCTGGTATGGTCTGTGATGGGGCAAAGCCAGGATGTGCTCTAAAAATTTCTACAGCAGTAGGTACATCAGTGCTATGCGCAGCCCTTGCATTGGAAGGGGTAGAAGTTTCATCTCATGATGGAATTGTTCATGAGGATGTGGAGAGAACTATAAAGAACATGGCAGATTTAGGGGTAGTTGGAATGGCTGATGCAGACAGAGTTATCCTTAATTTGATGATGTGTAAATAAAAGGGATGAATTTTTAACTTGGAAGGGATAAATTTTTAACTCGTAATAGTTGACAGTATGGTTTAAATTATCTATAATTTTATAGGAAATTAAGTTTTGTAAAACTAAATAGAAGTGTAATTTTTTAAATTATACAAGTGCTGAAGCAAACCACTTTGATAACCTTCAAAGTGGTATTTTTTTTGCCGGAAAGGAGAATATATATGACTAAGAAAACTTTAAAAGAATTATTTTATGATAAGAAATTTTATAAGATGGTATTATTTCTAGCTTTACCAATTATATTGCAGAACCTAATAGCATCCTCAGTAAATATGTTAGATACTTTGATGATAGGAAGAGTTGGAGAAGTAGAGTTAGCAGCAGTAGGTATTGCTAATCAATTTTATTTTATATTTAGCTTATTTATAATGGGAATAAGTTCAGGATGTGCAGTTTTTATAGCTCAACTTTGGGGGAAGAGAGATAAAAATAATATACAGAAGGTTTTAGGTATTGGAATTATAAGTAGTGTTCTTATAACCACTGTTTTTAATTTAGTAGGAGTATTATTTCCAGAGAAAATAATTTCAATTTTCAACATAGATCCTGAAGTTATTAAGATAGGGGCTAGCTATTTAAAAATAGTTTGTTTTAGTTATATCTTTACAGCTATATCTTTTAACTATGCAGCTGCTTTAAGGAGTGTAGAAAATACTGTACTTCCAATGTTAGCTAGTTTTTTAGGGCTAGTTGTAAATGGAGTTCTTAATACTGTCCTTATATTTGGTTTATTAGGTTTTCCAGCAATGGGAGTTAGGGGGGCAGCTATTGCCACCATAACAGCTAGATGTTCAGAATGTGCACTTTTAGTTTTATATACCTATACTTCTAAGAATATTTTAGCTGCCAAAGTTAAAGATTTATTTAATATTACAAGGGAGCTGACTAAAAGTGTATTTGTAACTATGATACCAGTGCTTTTAAATGAAGCTTGTTGGGGTTTAGGGAACCTAACCTATGCAGTAATTTATGGAAGAATAGGAACTCAAGCTACCGCATCTATACAAATATGTACAACCATCTTTAATCTATTTATGATTATAACCTTTGGACTTGCCAATGTGGCGGTAGTAGTTATTGGTAAAGAAATTGGAGCTGGAAGAGAAAAACGAGGATTACTTTATGCTAGAAGACTATGTGTAGTTTCTTTGATTACAGGAGTTATATTAGCTGTAGTTTTAGCTATAACTTCACCAATAGTTTTAACTGTGTTTAAAGTTTCTGAGGAAGTGCTAAGAAATTCTTTAAGGATTCTATATGTATATTCTGCTCTAATGCCTCTTAGAGTATTTACAGTAATTTTGGTAGTTGGAATCTTAAGAGGAGGTGGTGATGCTAAATATGGTGCTATTGTACAGGGTATAACTCTATGGGGCATCGGAATCCCGTTATCTTTTGTTGCAGCCTTTATATTACATCTTCCAATATATTTGGTGGTTTCAGTTACTGCAGCAGAGGAGATTGTAAAATGTATTATTGTAGTTAGAAGATATAGAAGTAACAAGTGGATAAATAATATAGTTAATCAAGTTTCTAAGGAAAGTATAGAAATAGTTATATAATTCTTTGTGTATTGGTATGTGTTGCTTAGCAATTATCATACCGATTTTTTTAGTGAACTGTTGTCAGCCGAAAAAAAATTATATATAATTTATTATAAGGGAATTATTTGAAAATTATTTAAATAAAATATTTTGGGTGGGGTATATTATGACATATAAAGAAATGAAGTTAAAAATGCGAGATGGAAAAGAGATTTATTTATACAAATGGGAGCTAGATGAAGGTGTTAAACCTAAGGGAGTTATACAACTTATTCATGGTATGGCTGAATATGGTATCAGATATGATAGATTTGCAAAGGAATTAGTTAAGGATGGTTTTATAGTTTATGCTGATGACCATAGAGGCCATGGAAAATCTGCAGAAAGCCTAAGTGCTTTAGGATATATTAGCGACAATGATGGATTCCATGACATGGTTCATGATCAATGTGAAATAAATAATTTTATAAAAGAAGAAAACCCATCACTAGATATTTATATTTTTAGTCACAGTATGGGGTCTTTCATAGCACAAAGGTATATGGAGATATATGGAGACACTGTTAAGGGTGTAATTTTATCTGGAACTGGTGGTAAACCTAATACTTCAATGAATATGGGAATATTTTTGTCAAAGGTTATAATGAATCTTAGGGGTAGAAGATCTAGTGGAAAGTTAATGGATGATTTAGGCTTTGGAAATTACAATAAGCTAGTAGAAAATCAAAAAACTAAATATGATTGGTTAAGTAGGGACGAGGAGGAAGTAGAAAAATATATTCTAGACCCCTATTGTGGAGGAGTGTTTCCGGTATCCTTTTTCTATGATTTTTTAAAGGGAATGAAGGCAATACATAAAAAGGACAATCTTGCTAGCATACCAAAGAACTTATCTATAACCATGTTTAGTGGTGATAAGGACCCAGTAGGAAACTATGGCAAGGGAATATTATCTCTAGTTGATACTTTTAAAAGTTTAGGTATTAAAAATTTAAGTTATAAACTATATGAAGGTGGAAGACATGAAATATTAAATGAAATAAATAGGGATATGGTTACAGAGGATATTAAGGCGTGTTTAAACAGTTGGGTTAAAGGGGATAATTAGATTAGTAGGATTATCGCTAGTTTGACATATCAATCATTACAATATAGAATAGATAGAGTTGTAGTTATTTGAATTTACTATGGTTTGCAAGTGTTGTTTACGAGAAAATTATAGGAAGTTTTGCCATTGTAAAACAAATGACTTCTTATGGAAAGATGTTACTTAATTTGGAGGAATGATTATGTCAAAAACCATAGAATATAAAGATCTAACTGGAGACTATGTCCTTGTTGATGTGAGAAGTACAGGAGAATTTAATGAGGCTACTATTAACGGTGCAGTAAGTATTCCTCTTTTTAATGATGAAGAAAGAGCAATTATTGGAACCATATATACTAGAAAAAGTACTGAGGAAGCAAAGAGATTAGGGGTAGAGACCGTATCTAAAAAACTACCTTATATATATGATAAAATTCATGAGCTTGAAAAACAACATAAAAATGTAGTATTATTTTGTGCTAGAGGTGGCATGAGAAGTGCATCTATTACAGAGCTTTTAGGTGCCCTTGGCATGAGAGTTAGCAGAATCAAGGATGGTTATAAAGGCTATAGAGCCTTCATAAATGAGGAGTTGCCTAAGGTTAATGAAAAAGTTACCTATATAGTACTTCATGGTAATACGGGAGTTGGAAAAACTGAGATTTTAAAAAAACTTAGAGCTGATGGATATGATGTATTGGATTTAGAAGGATGTGCTAATCATAGAGGCTCCATATTAGGTGCTGTAGGCCTTGGTGATGGTACTAGTCAAAAGCAGTTTGAATCTAATATCTATGAGGAATTAAAGGCTGTTAAGGGTAAATATGTATTCATTGAAGCGGAAAGTAGAAGGATAGGAAGGGTTTTAATTCCGGAATATATACATTCTGATATGAAAAGGGGACTTCACATATTTGTAGATGCTCCAATAGATTTTAGAAGTAAGATAATAATTGATGAATACACTAAAAATAATAGCTGTAATGAAGAAATTTGTGATGCACTGAGAAGATTAAAGAAACACATCAGTGAAAAAAACATAGAAATATATTGTGATATGGTTAATAATGATCAGTATGAAGAAGTAGTTAAGGAACTTATGGTAAGGTACTATGACCCACTATATACTCACAGCTCTGATAAGTATGAATATGACAAAAAGCTTATGATAAACTCCATAGATGAAGGAGTAGAAGAATTAAAAAGCTTTATAGATAATTTAAAATGTGAAGAATAACAGAGTTCTGAATAAAATATGTATATTAAGTAAAGCTTATAATTAATGTTTATGGGACTTTCGTAAAATAAACTAATCTAAATGAACGTATAGCATGTACTAATATTATTCGCTAACAATAATATTAAAGCACAGGCTATACATTCAATATAAGATTAATAAATATTTTACGAAAACATAGCAGAACAGTAATTATAGGCTTTTTCATGTAAAATTTTAATATTTACTATATTTTAAATAAAGAACTTTGCGGTTTATTAAAGGGATAGAATTTTAATTTTTTTAAATAAATTAGAAAAGAAACAAAAAAATACTGCAAAAATAAGAACATTTGTTTTGGAATTTTAAGAAAAAACTTTACTCCTTTGGAATAAAGTTATACAATAACAAATGTAACTCAACTTTTAAGGAGGGATAATATGGCGCAAAAGGAGAATAATAGAGGTACTTATGAAGTTACAGATCTCACATCTCTTGAAAAATTAGAGCCAGTAAGGGTTAGGCCTGGAATGTACATTGGCTCAACGGGTACTAAGGGTCTGCACCATTGTATATGGGAAATACTAGATAACTCTATTGATGAAGTTGCCAATGGATTTGGAGACAGGATAATAGTTACTTTAAATAAGGATAAAACCGTTACTATAGAAGATAATGGAAGAGGAATACCTACAGGAATACATCCTGTTAAAAATAAATCTGGGGTGGAGATGGTTTATACAGAACTTCACACAGGAGGTAAATTCAATAATAATAACTATAAGACCTCAGGAGGACTTCATGGAGTTGGAGCTGCTGTTGTAAATGCTCTGTCTAAGTGGTTAGAGGTAGAAGTTAAACAAAAAGGAAATATTTATCTGCAAAAATTTCACTATGGATATGACAAAGAACTTAAAAGGGACATGCCGGGAACCCCAGCTACACCTTTGAAGATTGTAGGAAAGTCTAATGAAACTGGTACTAAAGTAACTTTTTTAGCAGATGGTGAAGTTTTCGGAAATGTAGATTATAAGTTTGAAATAATTGATGAAAGATTAAAGGAGCTATCCTTTCAAAATAAAGGCATTACCTTAATTCTAAGAGATGCAAGGAAAGATGATGTTGTAGAAAAAGTATATCATTCAGAGAGAGGCCTTTTAGACTTTATAGATTATTTAAATGAAAGTAAAACCGTACTTCACAAAGAGCCAATAATTTTCCAAGGAGAAAGAGAAATTAATGGACTTATGGTATCAGGAGAAATATGCATACAGTTTACAGATTCTACGGCAGAGCATATTGCTAGCTATGTAAATAATATTCCTACTAAGGAAGCTGGCACTCATGAAACAGGATTTAAGACTGGTATGACTAGAGCCTTTAAAGAAGGTAGTAAGAAGTTAAATCTTTTAAAGGAAAAGGATAAGGACTTTGAAGGGGACGATATTAGAGAAGGTATGACTGCCATTGTAAAGGTAAGAATTACAAATCCAGTCTTTGAGGGTCAAACTAAGACTAAGCTAGGAAATGTTGAAGCCTATTCTGCAATGAATGAACTTGCCTATACTAAGCTAGGTGAATGGATAGAGGATAACAAAGAACTAGCTACTGTAATTATTAACAATGCCATTTCAGCTGCAGCTAGAAGAGAGAAAATTAAGAAAATAAATGAAGCAGAGAAGAAAAAGATAGGAAATGGTACTGCACCACTGGCAGGAAAAATAGCTGTCTGTACCTTGAAAGACAGAGAATTTACTGAGTTTATAGTGGTGGAGGGAGATTCTGCGGGAGGTTCTGCAAAACAAGCAAGGGATAGACGATTCCAAACCATAATGCCTTCTAAGGGTAAGATTATGAATACGGAAAAACAAAAATTAGAAAATGTTCTTGCAAGTGAAGAACTTAGAATCTTTAATACTGCTATAGGAACTGGAGTTTTAGAAAATTTTAAACTAGAGGAATTAAAGTATGGAAAGATAATTATACTAAGTGATGCCGATGTTGATGGATATCATATCAGAACCCTTTGGATGACTTATGTTTATAGATATATGAGACAACTTATTCAAAATGGAAATTTATTTATTGCATTACCACCTCTTTATAAGGTTTATAAAATCACCAAAAATGGTGAGGTTAGTAAGTACGTTTATAATGATGAAGAGCTAGATAAGGCTAAGAAGGAAATTGGTAAGGGTGCATTGATTCAAAGGTACAAAGGGTTAGGAGAGATGAATGCAGACCAACTTTGGGATACTACATTAAACCCGGCTACTAGAACTCTTCAAAGAGTTACCATTGAGGATGCTACTAAGGCTGAAAAGATGATTTCCTTGTTCATGGGAGATGTGGTAGAACCAAGAAGAAACTATATGTACAATCACGGTGAATTTTAGGAGGTGTTACAATGGCAAAGAAAAAAGAACCAATTCCAATAGATAATAATATTATAGATGTTTCTATAGATGAGGCTATGCCAGAGAACTATCTTCCCTATGCTGTAGAAGTATCAAAGGATAGAGCTCTTCCAGACGTAAGGGATGGACTAAAGCCTGTTCATAGAAGAATTTTATATGGAGCTTATATGCTTAAGGCATTCCCAGATAAGCCATATTATAAGTCTGCCAGAATAGTAGGAGATATTCTAGGTAAGTACCATCCCCATGGAGATACATCAGTTTATGATGCCATGGTAATTTTATCTCAGGATTTTACTACAAGAAAGCCTCTTATAGATGGTCATGGAAACTGGGGATCTATAGATGGAGATAGTGCAGCTGCCATGCGTTATACAGAAGCTAGACTATCTGGCATTGCTTTAGAAATGCTTAAAGATATTGATAAAGATGTAGTTGATATGATGGATAACTACTCTGATACAGAAAAGGAACCTACAGTTTTACCTGCAAAATATCCAAACCTCTTAGTTAATGGAGCCTTTGGTATTGCTGTAGGATTGGCTACTAATATTCCACCCCATAACTTAGGAGAGGTTATTGACGGAGCCATTGCCTATGCAGATAATGAGGAAATAACCACTAGAGAACTTATGGAATACATAAAGGGACCGGATTTACCTACTGGTGGAATATTAATGGGAAAGGATTCTTTAGTGGCTGCCTATGAAACTGGGGAAGGAAAAGTGGTTTTAAGAGCTAAAACTCATTTTGAAACCTTGGATAATGGTAGACTTGGTCTTGTTATTTCAGAGTTTCCTTATAGAAAAAATAAGGCTAAGCTTCTTCAAGCCATATCTGATTTAACAGGGGATAAAAAGCATAGCAAAGCAGTGGAAGCCATTGCGGATATTAGAGATGAATCTGATAGAAATGGTATTAGAGCCGTTGTAGAATTTAAGAAAAACACTACAGAGGAAACGGCGGATAGAGTCCTTAAATATCTATTTAAGAGAACGGAGCTTCAATGTAATATATCCTTTAACATGGTGGCTTTAGCTGGTGGAAAGCCTAGGACCATGGGACTTAGGACTATAATTAAATACTATATAAAGCATCAAAAGGAAGTTATTACAAGAAGAACAAAAAGAGAGCTAGAAATAGCAGAAAAGAGATTCCATATTGTAGAAGGCTTTATTAAAGCTATTGGAATCATGGATGAAATAATTAAAACTATTAGGGCATCTAAATCTAAAAAGGATGCAGGAGAAAATTTAATAAGCAAATTTGGCTTTACTAACCCTCAAGCAGAAGCTATTTTAGAGTTGATGCTTTATAGACTTACAGGTCTTGAAATTAAGATATTCCAAAAGGAACATAAGGAATTAGAGACTAAGATTAAGGGACTTAAGAAGGTATTAAGTAGTGAAAAGGAGCTTATTAAAGTTATTAAAAAGGAGCTTCTAGAGGTTAAGGAAAAATATGATGACCCAAGGAGAACTACTATTTTAGAAGATGATAGTGATGCTAATATTCAATTAGAAGAACTTATAGTAGAGGAAGATGTGGTAGTAACCATGTCTAAGGATGGATATGTTAAGAGAACTGCTTTAAAATCCTTTATTAGAACAACACAAAATACTGAGGATATAGAATATAGAGAAGGAGACTTTAATAGATTCTTCTTTGAATGTAATACCAGAGATACCCTATGTATCTTTACAAATCAGGGAAATATGTATCAATGTAAGGTTGCAAATTTAATTGAGTTTAAGTGGAGAGACAAGGGTGAGAGAATTCAAGGATTTATTAGAACTCTAGATTTAGATAAGGAACACATAGTAAATGCCTTTGTAGTACAGGATTTCTCTATTACTAGGGATGTGCTTCTTATGACCTCTAGAGGTCTTATCAAGAAAACTGAACTTAGCAAGTTTATTACTAATAATTCAAGACTTCAAGGTGTTAAGCTTAAAAAGGATGAAGAATTGATAAGTGCTGAATTAGTAGATAAAGATAGAGAAGAAAGATTTATTGAAATAACTACGGCTAAGGGATTAAACTTCATTGCACAGGAGCCTAAGGTTGAGCCAGTGGATAGAGGTATAGTTGGAAAACCTATAGTTAATTTAACCCATGGAGATAGTATAACTCAGTGTAGTTATGTAGATGAATTTAATTATAAAGAGTTTTATATAACTGTTAATAAAAAGGGGATCTTGAGAACTTCAAGTAGAAGAAGCGGAGAACCGGTTATAACTACATCAAACTCTAACGGTGAGTTATTCCTATTTACAGCTGGTGGAGAGTTATTTAAAATGTCAGCCTTAATGATACAAAACATAGATAAAAAGGGTATTGAACTGGAAAAGCTATTTGAAGGTTATAATTCTAAGGATCCGGTGATTGCAATAATATCTGTGGATAATGAAGGAAGCTCTAAAGAAAAGTTCTACTTCTTTACTGAAAAGGGTGTAGTAAAGAAAACTAGTATAGAAGAATTCACTGGTGATTTTACTAATATCTCAGCATATAAATTTAAGACTCCGGAGGATAAGCTAATTAAAGTAGAGGTTGAAGCTGACAAAGGAGAAGGGTTACTCTTCACAAGAAAGGGTATGTGCCTTAAATTTGATTTAGAAGCTATAAATGTCATGGGGAAAAATGCCACTGGAGTTATGGGAATTAGCTTAAAGGATGATGATAAAGTTATCTTTGCAAAAGCAAGAAGCGGTGCTGTTTCAAATAAAAATAATGAATTATGCGTAGATTTATTTGAAGAAAACCTGAAAATAACTACCCAAAATGGTCAAGAGAACATAGTGGATTTAGGAGCCTTACCAATTCAAAATAGAGCTGGTAGAGGTAAAAATGTCATTGTATTTATGGATGATGACTTTATAGAAAAGGTAGAGCTAACTAAGTAATAGAAGTGAAGTGGGGGTAGCATGGATAAGATATTTTTAAAACATGGAGTTAGGTTGCTTTATGAAAGAGTTCCAGGGAATATAACTTCTTTTACCATAGGGTTAGAAGCAGGAGCTAATAGTGAAAATTCTAATAATCTGGGCATTGCCCATGCTGTAGAACACATGGTATTTAAGGGTACCCATAGTAAAAGCGAGAAGGAAATCAATGAGATATGCAATGAGTACCTAGGATTTCATAATGCTATGACTAATTATCCCTATGTAGTTTATTATGGAAGCTCCTTAAAGGAAGATTTTAAAAATGCCTTTAATATATATTTTGATATAGTATTTAATCCAGCCTTTAGAGAAGAGGGTTTTAAGGAAGAAATGGCAGTTATCATAGAGGAACTTAAGGAGTGGAGTGATGATGTAGTTCAGCACTGTGAAGATTTTTTATTCTATGAAACCTTTGAAGAAAGAAGAATAAAGGAGTTAATCATAGGTAGAGAAGAAACTATAAAGGCTCTAACCTTAGAAGAGATAAGGGAGTATCATGAGAAGTTTTACACCCTAGATAACTGTGTAGTTTCTGTAGTAACTTCTTTAGACCTAAGTGAGGTTATTGAAATTATTGAAGGTGAAATAGCATCCTTGAATAAGACAAAACCTTTATTAACGCATAACACCTGTGAAATAGAAGCCCTAGGGCTGGAAGGGATAAAATCATCCTTCACCCAAAAGAGCTCTGAAATAGTTTCATCAATGGAAAGTCAAGAAGAAAAGACTTTTTCCCTTTACGAGAATCCCAAGGCTGGAGTGTATATTGAAGAGAATCTCTCAATTAATGGATGCAAGGTTCAATATATATTTCCCATTCATAACCTAAGTGAAAGGGAAGTTACCTTACTTCAATTATTTAATGAATATTTTGCAGGGGGCACTAGCTCCTTGCTCTATGATGAAATCAGAACTAAGAGAGGTTTAGTATATGATATTCAAGGAAAAGTTAAGGGAGAAAAGGGCATAAAACTATATACCATAACTTTATCTACATCTAAGGAAAATATTGATTTGGTTAGAGAGATAATTAAAGAAAACATTGATAAAGTAAAAGCTTTAAAGGGCATATTTACTGAAGATTTCTTTAAAAAATATATAAAGAGTCAAAATTTAAAGAGAATGTTAGCTCTAGAGAAATCCATAGTTTTATCTATGCACCTAGCTGTTTATGAAATAATGCACAGTGGTGGAGAACTACTTTTAAATGAGTTTTATAACCTAAGTAATTGCACAGAAGAAGAAATCCTTGGTGTAATAGATAAGGTATTTATTAAGGAAACAATAGGAATCATAAGGAATTAAAGGTAAGGTGATTTGGTGAATACTGTTTGGAAAGATAGTCAGTGCTCTATGGAGGTTTTAAAGGAGCTACTTAAGGATATAAAGGTTACTCCTATTACTCTTAGGGTGCTTATGAATAGAGGAATAGATACTAAGGAAAAGGTAGATGAATTTTTAAATTCTTCTTTGAATAAGCTATATAACCCTTATCTTATGAAGGATATGGATAAGGCCATAGAAATTATGGTGGAGGCTATAAATAATAAGGAAAAAATTATGGTCTACGGAGATTATGATGCAGACGGAGTTACTAGTACTGCCATTCTTTATAAGGCTATAAAAAGCTGTGGTGGAATAGTAGCTTATCATATACCACATAGGGAAAATGAAGGCTATGGTATGAGTATTTCTAGAATAGAGACCATAGCAGAGGAAGGCTTTAATCTTATAATAAGTTGCGATAATGGGATTTCTGCTATAGAAGAGGTAAAAAGAGCTAAGGAACTTGGATTAAAGGTTATTATCACAGATCATCATGAGCTTCCTTTTGAGGAGATAGATGGAGAAAGAAAGATGGTAATTCCAAGTAGTGATGCCTTAATAAACCCTAAGCAGGAGGATTGTAATTATCCCTTTA
Organism: Clostridium sp. UBA4395; assembly: GCF_002390995.1. Taxonomy (NCBI): domain Bacteria; kingdom Bacillati; phylum Bacillota; class Clostridia; order Eubacteriales; family Clostridiaceae; genus Clostridium; species Clostridium sp. UBA4395. The sequence continues at coordinate 115,260 of NZ_DGRF01000050.1, read as the reverse complement.
AACTTTTATGTGGAGCCGGTGTGGCTTATAAGTTTTCTTTAGCTTTATATGGAGCTATGAATATGAAGGATAAAAATACTGATGATCTTCTAGAATTAGCTGCCATTGGCACTATATGCGATGTGGTAGATTTAATGGATGAAAATAGAATCATTGCAAAGGAAGGGCTAAAGATACTTTCTAATACAAGAAATTTAGGAATAAAAGCTTTAAAACATATAATTGATATAAAGGATGAGGTAACTTGTTATAATGTAGGATTTAACATTGGTCCTTGTATCAATGCTACAGGAAGGCTAGAAACTGCTGAGCTATCCTTAGATCTACTACTTTGTGAAGATATGGGTCAGGCTATGGATATTGCTACAAAGGTTTTTAATCTTAATAAGGAAAGGCAAGATCTTACCACTGAAAGTGTGGAACAAGTTTGTGCTGACATAGAAGGGTCTTCTTTGATAAATGATAGAGTCCTTGTAGTATATAACCAGCACATCCATGAGAGTATTGCAGGAATTGTAGCAGGCAGAGTTAAGGAAAAGTATGGGAAGCCAACCTTTGTTTTAACCCAGGGAAAAGATATGCCAAAGGGTTCAGGTAGATCCATTGAAGAATATAATATGTTTGAGGAAATGCTAAAATGTAAGGATTTACTAAGCAAGTTTGGTGGACATCCAATGGCAGCAGGACTTTCCATAGAAGAAAAAAATATTTCAAAGTTTAGACAATTATTAAATGAAAACTGCTATTTAAGTGAGGAAGATCTTGCTTCTAAAATGAGAGTAGATTCTCCCATAAAGTTAAATTATATAACAGAACAGGTTGTAGAAGAATTCAAGTTATTAGAGCCCTTTGGAAAGGGAAATCCAACGCCAATTCTAAAGGTTAATAGAGTTTTAGTGGCAGATATAAGATTTTTAGGAAGTGAATATCAGCATGTTAAATTTAGATTTAATGTGGAAGGTACCAATAATCTGATAGATGGTTTATATTTCAATAAAAGAGATGAGGTTATTGAGATTTTAAAAGATGTCTATGGAGATGAATATGGAGATATTGGAAGTGGGTATATAAGACCGAAGGGTCTATTTCTAAATATATTATTTCAGCCAGATATAAATGAATATATGGGAAGAAGAAGTGTGCAATTAAAACTTAAAGATATAAAATGCAACTAAAAGTATAAGATGTAAAAGGTAATTAAAAGTTTTATATGAGAGTCAATTAAAAGTTAAAATCCCATTAATAAAGAGATGCACCTATAAGATGCATCTCCTATTTAGGGTTTACTTACTATTAAATAATTTATTCAGATATTAATATATCCTATAAATTTCTTTCGTAAGCTTCAACCATTTTTTTAACCATTTGTCCGCCGATTGATCCAGCTTCTCTAGAAGTTAAATCACCATTATATCCTTCTTTTAGGTTAACTCCAACTTCTTGAGCTGCTTCCATCTTAAATCTGTCTAAACCTGCTTTAGCTTCTGGTACTAATAATCTACTTTTGCTTGTCATTTTATATTCCTCCTCCAATAAATTAGTAGAAGTCAACAAACATATTAATGTGAACCTATTATTATTTAAACAAATTTTGCTAACTTCTTAAATAATAAACTTACCACACGCTACTTACAAATGTTTGATTAAAGATTTTTTTCGTAAGCTTCAACCATTTTTTTAACCATTTGACCACCAACTGATCCAGCTTCTCTAGAAGTTAGGTCTCCGTTATATCCTTCTTTAAGATTAACTCCTACTTCTTGAGCAGCCTCCATTTTAAATTTGTTTAAACCTGCTTTAGCTTGAGGTACTGCTGGTTGATTAGAATTATTATTATTGTTTGACATGTATTTTCACCTCCTTTGTTTTGATAATAGTATTGTACCCGGATATAAGAAGATTATTTAAGAGAATGGGTGGAAACATATGAAAGATTATGAGCAATTACCTTTTTATGTATATATTCAATAGTTTTTAATATAAAATTCATATTTTATATTTACATTTGTCTTCATATGTGGCATAACTTAATAAGGAGCATAATATATCTAATATAATAAAAAACATATTATAATAAAAATCTATAAAATCTATATAGTAATAACATTATTTTTAGCTTTAGCGAGATTACATATACTCGTCTAAGGCTTAGATATTTTTATTTTAAATATTTCAAAGCTATTAAAGCTTTTACTAGGTAATTTGTAGGAGGACTTTTAAATTGAGTAACAAAAAAATCATTATGACAGGTGGAGGAACAGCTGGACATGTAACTCCCAATATCGCACTTGTGCCCAAGCTAAAGGAGCTAGGATATGAAATACAGTATATAGGTACTGAACATGGAATAGAAAGAAAACTTATAGAAGCAGAAAAAATTAAATATCATAGTATTTCTAGTGGTAAGTTAAGAAGATATTTTGATGTAAAGAACTTTACAGATCCTTTTAAGGTTATTAAAGGGGTTTTTGAAGCAAAGTCAATTATAAAAAAAGAAAAACCAGCCATAGTTTTTTCAAAGGGAGGATTTGTATCAGTTCCAGTGGTGTTAGGAGCTTATTTTAATAAAACTCCAATTATAATACATGAGTCAGATATTACACCTGGTCTAGCAAATAAAATATCCATGCCCTATGCAACAAAGATTTGTGTTACCTTTGAAGAGGCTATGGACCATGTTAATAAAAAGAAAGCTGTACTTACAGGTTCACCAATTAGAAGTGAACTATTTAAGGGCAGCAAAACAAGGGCTAAGGAATTTTGTAAATTTAAAGATGATAAGCCTGTAATTTTAGTTACTGGTGGCAGCTTAGGTTCAAGAATTATAAATGAATGTATTAGAGAAGCGTTACAGGACCTACTTAAAACTTTTAATGTAATACATCTATGTGGAAAAGGTAATTTAGATAAGAGTTTAAATGTAGTTGAGGGATACGCTCAATTTGATTATATTAAAGAACAGTTATCAGATTTAATGCAATTGGCAGATATAGTAGTTTCTAGAGCTGGATCTAATACTATATTTGAGCTTTTAGCTTTAAAGAAACCTAATATTCTAATACCCCTATCAGCTAAGGCAAGTAGAGGAGATCAAATTTTAAATGCTAAGTCTTTTAATAAATCAGGATATAGTAAAGTTATAGAGGAAGAAAATTTAAATGCATTGACTCTTTTAGAAGCTATTGATGAAGTTAACAAAGATAAAGAAACTTATATTAAAAACATGAGCAAAAGCAAACAAAGGGACAGCCTTGGAAAAATAATAGATCTAATAGAAAGCTGTAAAAGAAAATAAGAAAAACCCTGAAACCCACACTATGGCAACAACTAGTTAACTAGTTAAATAGTTAAATATATAAAATTTTCCCTATATAAATAGTTATATAGGGAAATTTTTTTATAGGTAAATAGTCAATACATAAAATCCTATGGTGTTAGTGAATAATAATAAATATATTAATCATTAGGAAAGATAGGAGAAGTGTTTATGGAGATAAAATTAAAGTTCTTAGGAGCTACTAAGTGTGTTACAGGCTCTAGTCATTTACTTACTGTTAATAATAAAAAAATACTTTTAGATTGTGGTTTATTTCAAAGTAATGATTTGAAGTCTTATAGTAATGATATATTGAATGTGGATCCTAAGGAAATTGATTATATTGTGCTATCTCATAGTCATGTGGATCATAGTGGTAGGATACCTCTTTTCTTTAAGTTAGGATTTCAAGGGAAGGTAATTTGTACTGAGCCTACTAAGGAATTATGTGGGTATTTACTTAAGGATGCTGCTAGGATTCAACAGGAGGAAACTTATTTTGAAAATCTTTCTAGACATGGCAAGGGAGTTAAAGCTTTAAGTCCTTTATATGATGAAGAGGATGTGGAACTAGCTCTAAAAAGTTTTTATACCTACGGATATAATGAGGAAATCCTATTGGAAGAGGATATAAAAGTTATTTTTAGAGATGCAGGTCATATATTAGGTTCTGCAATATGTGAAATTTTAATCAAAAATTGTGGTGAAAGTTGGATTAAATTGATATATACTGGAGATATAGGAAATATTAATAGAGATATTTTAAATAATCCAGAAAAAGAACTCCAGGGAGATTTTTTAATCCTTGAAAGTACTTATGGAGATAAGATGCATGAAGAAAAAGATAATTATGCAAAACTCCTAGAAATTGTAAAGGATATCATGGAGGGTGATGGAAATTTAATAATTCCTTGTTTTTCATTAGGAAGAACCCAGGAGATTATATACATGCTAAATAGTTTTATAGAAAGTGGACAGGTGCAGGGCTGTAATGTATATATAGATAGTCCTTTGGCGGCAGGAATTACCAAAATATTTAGAAAGTATGAAGAATACTTTGATAAGAAGGCTAAGGCTCTTATAGAAAAAGGTGATGATCCATTGAACTTTAAAGGACTGCATTTTGTTGAAAGTAGTGATTATGGAAAGAAGGTTTATGAAGTTAAGTCAAAATCCATAATTATTGTAGCTGGAGGAGTTTATGATGGGGGGAGAATAGCTAACCATCTAAGAAATAATCTTCCTAGACCAGAGTGTGGCGTATTAATTACCTCCTATCAAGGGAACCAAAGCATTGGGAATAAATTGTTAAAAGGAAATAAAAGAATTAAACTCCAAGGTGAGAACATTGAGGTTAAAGGAAAAGTTTATTATATGGATGGACTATCAGGTCATGCAGATAAGGCTGGACTATATAATTGGGTAAGTAGTATGAAGGAAAAACCTAAGAAAATATTTCTAGTTCATGGTGAAGGAAAAAATATTGAATCCTTCACTAATAAATTAAAAAGTGAAAATTATTCCGTGGTTATACCGGATTTTTTGGATGAATTTCCCTTAGAAATTAATTAAAAACTTAACAAAGTGTGCTAATTTTTAGGGTTGAATTTTAATAAAATTAAGGTATAATTTAAATGTAAGGTCATGTTAAACATTACCAAACCTTTAGTTTGGCATTAATATGTCTTAGAGAAATAGCTAAATATAAGTGAATTCATGATAGCATTTTCACAAAGAAAAAATAAGATTATGAGTTTGCTAATAAAATATTTATAGAAGAAAGAGGGTTGCTTACAATGAGAAAAATGAAAACTATGGACGGTAACACCGCCGCAGCTCACGTAGCCTATGCATATACTGATGTAGCAGCTATATACCCAATTACTCCTTCATCACCAATGGCTGAACACTGTGATGAGTGGGCAGCACAAGGTAGAGAAAATGTATTCGGACAAAAGCTAAAGATAATGGAAATGCAATCAGAGGCAGGCGCAGCTGGAGCAGTTCACGGTTCACTACAAGCAGGTGCATTAACAACTACTTTCACAGCATCTCAAGGATTATTACTTATGGTTCCAAACATGTACAAGATTGCTGGAGAATTACTGCCAGGTGTTTTACATGTAAGTGCTAGAGCATTAGCAGCACAAGCTTTATCCATATTTGGAGATCATCAAGACGTTATGGCTACAAGACAAACAGGTTTTGCTTTACTTGCTACTAATAGCGTTCAAGAAGTTATGGACCTTGCTCCAGTAGCTCACTTAGCATCTATTGAAGGTAGAGTTCCATTCTTACATTTCTTCGATGGATTTAGAACATCACATGAAATACAAAAAATTCAAACTTGGGACTATGAAACTCTAGGAAAATTCTTAAATAGGGATGCAGTAGATGCATATAGAGCAAGTGCTTTAAACCCAGAGAATCCTGTAACTAGAGGAACAGCTCAAAACCCTGATATATACTTCCAAGCTAGAGAAGCTTCAAACCCATTCTACAATGCAATTCCAGGAGTTGTAGAAAAATATATGGAAATGATCAATAAAGAAATTGGTACTGATTACCACCTATTCAATTACTATGGAGCACCAGATGCAGAGAGAGTAATTGTTGCAATGGGTTCAGTATGTGATGTTGCTGAGGAAACAGTTGATTACTTAACAGCTCAGGGAGAAAAAGTTGGACTAGTTAAAGTTCACTTATATAGACCATTCTCATTAGAACACTTCTTTAAACATATGCCAGCAACAGTTAAAAAGATTGCTGTATTAGATAGAACAAAAGAGCCAGGATCTGCTGGAGAGCCATTATATCAAGATGTTAGAAATGCATTCTATGATAGAGCTGAAAGACCAGTTATTATTGGTGGAAGATATGGATTAGGTTCAAAAGATACTACTCCATCTCAAATAGTTACTGTATTCGATCACTTAAAAGAAGAAGAACTTAAAAATGGATTCACTATAGGAATAGTTGATGATGTTACAAATACATCACTAGACATTACAAGAACTATAGCTACTACACCTAAAGGAACTGTTGAGTGTAAATTCTGGGGATTAGGATCTGACGGAACAGTTGGAGCTAATAAGAGTGCTATAAAAATTATAGGAGACCATACAGACATGTATGCTCAAGCATACTTTGCTTATGACTCTAAAAAATCTGGTGGAGTAACAATGTCTCACTTAAGATTTGGTAAAGAAGAGATTAAATCTCCATACCTAATCAACCAAGCTAACTACATTGGATGTCATAACCAATCTTATGTTAATAGCTATGATGTATTAGCTGGAATTAAAGATGGTGGTACATTCCTATTAAACTGTATTTGGGATGAAAAAGATTTAGAAGAACATTTACCAGCATCAATGAAGAGATATATTGCTGAGCATAACATAAACTTCTACACAATAAATGCTGTAAAAGTTGCTCAAGAAATTGGTCTTGGCGGAAGAATTAACATGATTTGTCAAGCTGCTTTCTTCAAATTAGCTGAAATCATTCCAGTAGATGAAGCTATTAAATACCTTAAAGATGCAGTTCAAACATCTTATGGTAAAAAAGGTGAAAAAATTGTTAAAATGAATAATGATGCTATAGATGCTGGAGTTAATGCTATAGTTAAAGTTAACGTTCCAGAAGCTTGGAAAAATGCAGAAGATAAAAATGAATGTAAGAAGGATATTCCTGACTTCATTAAAAACATAGTTGAAGTTATGAATAGACAAGAAGGAGACAAACTTCCTGTAAGTGCTTTTGAAGGAAGAGAAGATGGTACTTTTGACCATGGAACAGCTGCTTATGAAAAGAGAGAAATAGCTGTTAACGTACCAGAATGGATTCCAGAAAATTGTATCCAATGTAACCAATGTTCTTATGTATGTCCTCATGCTACAATAAGACCATCTATTGGAACAGAAGAAGATTTTGCTAATGCACCAGCAGCTGTTAAGCTTGCAGATGCAAAAGGCGGACAACTTAAAGGCTTAAAATTCACAATGTCTGTAGCTGTTCAAGATTGTACAGGCTGTGGAAACTGTGCACAAGTTTGTCCAGCTAAACAAAAAGCTTTAGTTATGAAACCTCTTGATACTCAAAAGGATCAAATAGAGTCTTGGAATTTCACAGTTAAAATGAAAAAACCTGAAAATCCATTAGGTGTTGCTTCAGTTAAAGGTAGCCAATTTGAGACTCCGCTTCTAGAGTTCTCAGGTGCTTGTGCAGGTTGTGGAGAAACTCCATATGCTAAGCTTATAACTCAATTATTTGGAGACAGAATGATGATAGCTAATGCTACAGGATGTTCTTCAATTTGGGGAGGAAGTGCTCCTTCAACTCCATACACTAAGAATCAAGAAGGTAAAGGACCAGCTTGGGCTAACTCATTATTTGAAGATAACGCTGAGTTCGGTTTAGGTATGTTCTTAGGTGCTAATCACCAAAGAGAAAAACTTACTGACTTAGTTAAAAAAGCAGTATCAACAAGTTGTAATGAAGAGTTAAAAGCTTCTTTAAATGAATGGTTAGAGAATAAAGATAATGCAGAAGCTTCAAAAGCTGCTACTAAGAAAGTACTTCCATTAATCGAAGCAAACAAAACTTGCTGCGAAACAATGGAAGAGTTATATAAATTCAAAGACTTCTTCGTTAAGAGATCTCAATGGATCTTTGGTGGAGATGGTTGGGCATACGACATCGGATATGGCGGGGTTGACCACGTTCTAGCATCAGGCGAAGATGTAAATGTATTTGTATTTGATACAGAAGTTTACTCTAATACTGGTGGACAATCTTCTAAAGCTACTCCAACTGCAGCAATTGCTAAATTTGCAGCTTCAGGTAAGAGAACTAAGAAGAAAGATCTTGGAATGATGGCAATGAGCTATGGATATGTATATGTTGCTCAAATAGCTATGGGAGCTGACCAAGCTCAAACTCTTAAAGCTATAAGAGAAGCAGAGGCATATAAAGGTCCATCTTTAATAATTGCTTATGCTCCATGTATCAACCATGGAATTAAGACAGGAATGGGTAATACTCAATTAGAATCTAAAAAAGCTGTTGCTTGCGGATATTGGGGATTATATAGATTCAACCCAACTCTTAAAGAAGAAGGTAAGAATCCATTTAGCTTAGATTCTAAAGAGCCAACTGAATCTTTCAGAGACTTCTTATTAAACGAAGTAAGATATGCATCACTTCAAAAAATGTTCCCAGAAGTAGCTGAGGAATTATTTGTTAAGACTGAACAAGATGCAAAAGAAAGATTAGAATCTTATAAAAAACTTGCAGCTCAACAATAGTTTTAAATAATTTAAAGGGTTGTCTCCATTTTGGGGCAGCCCTTTTCTTTATGGAAAATTAGGATAATTGTTGGATAAAAATAAAAACTTTGTATTAAAATATTATAAAACACTTCTAAAATATGAAGATTAAGGGTACAATGAAGAGGAGTATTATTTAAGGAGGCTATTAATATGGGAAATAACTGTTGTGGAAATAATGAAGATAAAAAAGAAACAGGATGCTGCGGAGGACATGAACAAGAAAGTCATGAATGCTGCTGTGGAGGACATGACCATGAACATGAGCACGAAGAGTGTGGTTGTGGATGCGGAGAGCACGAAGCAATGTTCGTTGAGTTAGAAGATGAAGAAGGGAATGTAACTCAATGTGAAATAGTTGATGGGTTTTTATTTGAAGAAAATGAATATGCCTTAGTACAAAATCCAGATGATGGTTCAATATACTTATTTAAAGTAGTTGGTGATGATGAAGTAGGAGAACTTGTTGTACCAGAAGATTCAGAGTATGATGCAGCAAAAGCATATTACGAAGAATTACTTGCAAATGAAAATAGTGAAAACTAATTAAACTTTTAAGAGCCGCTATTTATATAGCGGCTTTTATGCTTAGTTACTCCATATTCTCCTATGGAAATAATATATTAAGAAGGATATGGAATGGATGATCAAGGGTTAAGAATAACATGAAAGTAGGTCAATTTCACATGGAAAAACTAGCTATATTTGATATTGATTATACATTAACTAAAAAGGAGACTTCTATAGAATTATATAAATATATGCTTAAGAAGGATAGGAAGTTACTTAGGTATTTACCATCACATATAATAACTGGTATTTTTTATGGTTTAAAGGTTTATAATGCTGGAAGAACTAAGGAAAATTTTTTGAGATTTTTAGCAGGAACCAGTGAGGAAGACTTAAAGAAGCTAGTGAAAAGCTTTTATAAGGAAAAGATAGAGAGCATATTGTATGAAGATGCAATTAAAGCAATTAAGGACTTTAAGGAAAAGGGCTATAAGATATATTTAATTTCTGCCTCTCCTGAGTTTTATGTTAATGAATTTTATAGTATAAAAGAAGTAGATAAGGTTGTTGGAACTAAATTTCATATTGATGAAGGAAAATTTAATCCTAAAATTTTAGGGGAAAATTGCAAAGGTGAAGCAAAGGTAAAAAGATTAATGGAGGAACTAAAAAAAGACAATATAGAAGTGGATTTTAAAAATTCCTATATGTTTTCTGATTCTCTTTCGGATTTACCTCTTTTGAAGTTAGTGGGCAAGGGATATTTAATAAATTATAAGAAGAATCATGAATTAGAGATTTTAAGGTGGCGATAATTATGGAGAATTGTATAAATGATTACTTTATAAAAAATGATGAAGCTTATGAAATGGAGGAATTTCAAGATATATATGTGGTTGAGGGTAAGTGTATATATGAAGTTATAAGGGTTATAGATGGAGATCCTCTGTTTTTAGATGAACATTTAGCTAGGCTTGAAAATTCTTTGAAGTTAGAAAAAAAAGAAGAACTTATATCTATGGATAAGATTAAGGAGTACATAGGGAAGTTGATAACTCTAAACAGAGTTGAAAATGGTAATTTAAAGCTTGTAATAAATAAGGATAATCTATTTATATTTTTTATAAAGCATTCTTATCCAACTAAGGATATGTATAGTAATGGAGTAAAGACTATTCTTTATTTTGGAGAAAGACATAATCCTAATGCAAAGGTTATAGATAATTCCTTTAGGGGAAAAGTTAATGAAAAAATAGATGCTAGTGGCAGTTATGAAGCTATTTTAGTAAATAGTAAAGGGTACGTTACAGAGGGGAGCAAGTCTAATATATTTATGATCAAAGGCGATGAGATAATTACAGCCCCAGTAGAAGGGGTACTTCCAGGAATAACTAGAAGTGAGATAATAAAAGCTTGTGAAGAACTAGGGTTAAGGGTAAGAGAAGAAAATATTCATTATGAACATATAAAAAATTTAGATGGATTATTTATATCTGGAACTTCTCCTAAGGTGCTACCTATAAATGAAGTTGAAGGTATTATAAAATATGATAAAATTTATAAAAGAATTTATGATATAAAAGATAAGTTTGAAGAATTAATTACAAGAAACTTAAAGAATTATAAAACAAGTAAATAGTAAAGTATGTCAAAAACAATACGATAATATATTATAGTATTGTTTTTGTATTTTAGAAGGAAATGATCTGTATTATGTATTAGGGGTGATAATGTGGAAAATAAGACATTAAGGGGAACTGCAAAAGTACTTGATGGCAAACTGATTATTACTGATGAAGAAAATATTTCTGAAGGTCCTTGGATTGTAAAGGGCAAGGATGTTAGTTTATTTGTAGATGAACAAGAAGTAAAAGGAAGAGCAAGAGTTAGCTCTGAAAGTAAGATAGATATAATTTTTAATGAATCTAAGGCAATAAGGGAATTGAATATAAATATTAGTGAAGATAAAATGATAGCTAGTATATCAATAAACTATAGTCCGGAAGTAATTTATACTTTAGAAGATACACCAGAAGCACCTATGATTACCTTAAATGCAAAGGTAAAAGGAGAGAAGTTTCCACCTAAATATACAAGGGATGAATTATTAAAAGAACTTAAAGATAAGAACATAGTTTATGGGATTGACAATAAGATGTTAGATGACATAAAAAATATGGACAAGATAGAAAATGTTGTAGTTGCTAGGGGGAAGGAACCTATTGAACCTATAGATGATGTATTAGAAGTATATTTTGATACTAGTACCCATAAAGGATTTAAAAGTGACCAAAGTGGTAATGTAGATTTTAAATCTATAGGTAGTATAACAAGTGTGAAGAAAGATGATATCCTTGCAAAACGTACTGTAGGAAAAGAAGGTACCATAGGTATTAACCTATTTTCACAACCTATCCAACCAAAGAAAAGAAAAGTTAAGGACATGATGGTAAAATCAGGATGCAAATTTAAGGATAAGGATACTATAGTGTCTACAATGGAGGGAAAACCTCAAGTAAAGGGATGTATTTTTCAGGTTAATAATGTTCATGAGGTTCTTAGTGATGTAGATATAACTACAGGGGATATTAATTTTATAGGCGATGTAATTATTAATGCTGATGTTAAAGAAGGTATGAAGGTTAAATCAGGAAATACCATAATTATAAAGGGAAATGCAGTAAGATGTAGTCTTTGGTCAGAGGGAGATATGCAAATTATTGGTAGTGCAATTTCATCTACCATAAAGATTAGAAGTGAGTTCTCTGAGTTTAAAGGATATTTAGAAGAGTTATCTGCCATAGTGGACAGTTTTCATAGCTTGTATAAGGCTGTAATAGCTGTTAAAGAAGGTGGAGATATAAAGGGGAATATAAGAGATTGTGATATTATAGGCCTTGTTATAAAGAGTAAATTTCATTTGATAACAAAGATAATTAATAAAGTGTTAAATACAATGGTTGAAATTAATGATAATAACAATGAATTATTTAGAGTGTTAAAGATTAAATATGCTAATAAGAACTACATGTTAATAAGTGGTGTAGAAGAACTAATTAAGGTTAAAACTTTAGCAGAAGAGAAAATAAAGGCCATAGAAGCTATGAAAGATATTAATTCAGATGCTACAATAGGGTACATTCAAGATTGTACAGTATTTTGCTCTGGTAGTTTAACAATAAATGGAAAAGGTGTTTATAAATCCAATGTTTATGCAGAAAAGGGTATATATTTTACAGGAGAAGGTCAATGCGAGCTTCGAGGTGGAAAAGTTAAGGCGGAAAGTGAAATTAAGGCTAAGGTAGTAGGTTCACCTTCGGGGGTTATGACGGAGGTCGTAGTAGGTAAGGAAGGACATATTTATTGTGATGTTGCTTACTTAAATACTAAGTTTATAGTTGGAAATATGGAAACTATAATGGATGAAACATGCAAAAATGTTCATGTATATATAGATAAAAATCGAGATTTAATTGTTGATAAGTTTAAAATTTAGGAGGGGTAAAAGTGGCAGAGGAATTTAAATTACTTGTGTTTAGATTAGGAGACCAGTGCTTTGCAGCAGATATTAGAGAGGTAGAACGTATTCTAAACTATGAAGAGCCAACAAAAATTCCAGATTCACAAGATTTTTTACAGGGAGTTATAAATTATCAAGATGGAATATTACCAGTTATTAGTTTAGCTAAAAAATTTGGAATATATAATCTGGAAGATAAAGAAAAGGATGGTTCAATAATCGTTGCTAGAAACGAAGATGGTGCCATGGGAGTTATAGTAGAAGCTGTTAATGAAGTTATATCTAGGAAAGTTGAGGACTTAGAACCCACACCAGATATATCTTCTAATATATCGAAGAGATATGTGAAGGGTATAATAAAAGACAAGAACAAAAATACTATTATTTTACTTTTAAATTTAAATGAACTTCTTTCAAAGGATGAAAAGGAGAAAATAGAAAGGTAAGCTATGGAATACAAGGAGATAAAAGTAGGCATTGCAGATTATAAAATAGCCAAATGTCCAGATAGACTTATGACAATTGGGCTAGGTTCTTGTATTGGTATTGCCATAATAGATAAAAAAAGTGGAATTGGAGGCCTTGCTCATATTATGCTTCCAGACAGTGAAAAGTTTAATAAGATAGCAAATGAAATAAAGTTTGCTAATCTTGCAATACCTATTCTGATTAAAAAAATGGTAGAAAATGGTGCAAGAGAAAAGGATCTAAGAGCCAAGATTGCTGGTGGAGCGTCTATGTTTAACTTTGCAGACAGTAAGGTTAATATGGATATAGGTGCTAGAAATAGCCTAGCAGTTAAGGATATATTAAAGGCTAGAAAGATACCTATAGATAGTGAAGAAATTGGAGGAACTAAAGGAAGAACAATAACCTTTGATACAGTAACAGGGGAGCTATATGTAAAAACTGTAGGAGAAGGTATTAAAATTATATAGAAATTAATGAATGGAGTGATTACATATGGTACAAAAGGTTTCAGTTATGGTTGTAGATGACTCCGCTTTAATGCGAAAGATGATATCAGACATGATAAATATGGAAGATGACATGGAAGTGATAGCAATTGCAAGAAATGGAGAAGATCTTTTAGAAAAGTTAAAAAAGCAGGTTCCAGATGTTATCACTTTAGATATTGAAATGCCAAAGATGAATGGAATAGAAGCTTTGAAGAAAATAATGGAGTTAAAGATACCTACTAAAGTTATTATGATTAGCAGTTTAACACAAGATGGTGCCGAGGAAACTATGGAATGTTTAGAAAATGGAGCTATAGATTTTGTACCAAAACCATCAGGTTCAATTTCTTTAAACATTAATGTAGTTAGAGAAATTTTAGTTTCAAAAATAAGAGGCATCAGATTTGTTAGAAAGACTTCTTCCATTAGTAACACAAAAGATGTTGACATTAAAGAAGATAAAAAAAGAGAAATACATAGAGTTTCTACAGTATTGAAAATAAGAGAAAGCGACTCAATGCCTAAAGCTATAAGAAGTAAAGAGATAGGTGATAAAAAAATCTCAGCAATTGTAATGGGGGCATCTACAGGTGGTCCTAAGGCATTATTTAATGTCATTACAAACCTTCCAGAAAAATTAGGAGTTCCTGTATTAGTGGTTCAGCATATGCCAGAAGGCTTTACAAAAGCATTTGCTGAAAGACTTGATAAATTTTCTAAGGTTAAGGTGGTGGAAGCCAGGGAAGGTATGTCCATAGAAAAGGATGTTGTATATATAGCACCTGGTGGTAAACATATGGAGATAAATAGAAACAAAACTATAACCTTAAATTTAGAACCTCCAATGTGGGGAGTAAGGCCAGCTGTAGATAAGCTATTTATATCAGGAGCTAAGGTGTATGGAGAGAATTTATTAGGGATTATCCTCACTGGCATGGGAAGAGATGGGGCTGATGGAATTATAGAAGTTAAAAAAGCAGGTGGAGCCACTATATCAGAAGATGAGTCTACTTGTATAATATATGGAATGCCTAAAGCAGCTTATGACACTAATATGATAGACGAAGTTATTCCACTTTATGATATTAGTAAAAGAATAGCTAATATAGTACTGGGGGATGTGAAGAATTAATGGATTTTACAAAGTTTGAAAGTTTTATATTAAGAGAGTTTAATTTAGATTTGTCTGGCTATAAATCAGCTCAGTTACATAGAAGAATACTTACTATTATGTCTAGAGCTGGAGCTAAAGATTTAGATGAATATATGATATTAATAAAAAAAGATAAGGTCATAAGGGAAAAGTTTTTGGATTATGTTACGATAAATGTAACAGAGTTCTATAGAAACCCACAAATATTTCAGGAACTTGAAAATTTTATAAAAAGTGAATTATCCTATAACAGACCACTAAAAATATGGAGTGCAGCTTGCTCTATTGGGGCAGAACCTTATTCTATATCTATGATGCTAAAGGAGATGTCTCCTAGTGTTAGGCATAAGATATTAGCTACGGATATAGATACTAACATCTTAATAAGAGCAAAAGCAGGGGAGTATGTAATCGGAGATATTAAAAACATACCTAAAGTTAAGCTTCATAAGTATTTTAAACATGAGGGGGAAAAATTTATAATTAACCAGGAAGTAAAAGATCTAGTAACCTTTAAAAAACATGATCTTATATTAGATAGCTATGAAGGTGGCTTTGACATAATTGTATGTAGAAATGTGGTTATATATTTTACTAATGAAGTAAAAGAAAAAATTTATGAAAAGTTTTCTAAAGCATTAAATCCAGGAGGTTTATTATTTATAGGTGCTACAGAAAGTATATATGGATATAAAAATTTTGGTTTTGAGAAACTTTCAACATTTATCTATAAGAAAATTTAAGGAGGGGTAATATGGACACTTCTCAATATCTATCTATGTTTTTAGAAGAGTCAAGTGATAATCTACAACTATTAAATGAGTCATTACTTATATTAGAAAATGATTCGGAAGATATGGAAATATTAAATCAGATTTTCAGAGTTGCACATACCATTAAAGGAATGGCTGCTACTATGGGTTATACTAAAATGGCAGAACTTACCCATAAGATGGAGGATGTACTTTCTAAGTTTAGAGAGGGACAACTTAAAGTAACCCATGAAGTGGTAACAGTATTGTTTAATTGTTTAGATATTTTAGAATCCATGGTAGGGGATATTACTGATGGAGGTGATGGAGACTTAGAGATTAATAACATTGTAACTCAGCTAGTAAAGATAGCAGATGGAAATGAAAGCATCCCAAAGGAAGAAAATTCATCAGAGGTAATTCACAATAAAGATAAAGAAATGGTACAAGATATAATTGGCAGTGAGGAGATTGTAGACTTAGGTCTTGATGAATATGATATTGATACCTTAAAGGAAGCTTTAAAGAATAATTTCAATACCTTCCATGTTCATGTTGGACTTGATGAAAAAACTATTTTGAAATCTGCTAGAGCATTTATTTTATTTCAGACTTTAGAGGAGAATGGAGAAATCCTAAAATCAAATCCAAAGCTTGAAGACTTAGAAAGTGAAAATTTTGATTTTGATATTGATTTAGTATTTGTAACAGAAACATCTCAGGATATAATAAGAAATTCTATTAATGGAATATCTGAAATAAGGCAAGTTGATGTAAGAGATATAAGTTACTTGGTTAAAAATGGTAAAAATGCTAGCGATGCTAAAGGAGCTAATGAAGTTGCTGCCACAGCTTTAGCTACTAGTACTAAGGCTGCAAATACTGATGAAATTGCTAAAGACAAAGAAAATTCTAACAAAGTAGTAGAGCTGAAGGATTCAAAAAATAATCTTAAAGCAAAAACTGTAGAAACAGCACCTAGTACCAAAGCGGAAAATAAAAAACAACCAGTAAAACATAAAAATAAAGGTGTTGGACAATCTGTTAGAGTGGATTTAGAAAGATTAGATAACTTTATGAATATGGTATCTGAGCTAGTAATTCATAGAACTAGATTAGAGCAAATAAGTGCTAATCATAAGATTGTGGAATTAAATGAAACCTTAGAAGAAGTAGCAAGAACTACTACTGATCTTCAAGATTTAGTTATGAAGATTAGAATGTTACCTTTAGATGTAGTATTTAATAGATTCCCAAGAATGATAAGAGATTTATCAATGGAACTAAATAAAGAGATCGATTTTGAAATTCAAGGACAGGATACAGAGCTTGATAGAACTGTAATTGAAGAGATAGGTGAACCTTTAATACATTTACTTAGAAATGCTGCAGACCATGGAGTTGAGTCAGCAGAAAAAAGAATTAGTCAAGGTAAGCCAGCAGCTGGAAAGATAAAATTAATTGCCTATTCTGAAGGTACCAAGGCTGTTATAAAGGTAGAAGATGATGGTAGTGGTATCAATGTAGAAAAGGTTAAGGCTAAGGCAGAGAAAGTTGGTATTAATACTGAAGGGATGAGTGATAATGATATAAAAAATCTTATTTTCTCTCAAGGGTTTAGTACTAATGAAGTAGTTACTGATATATCAGGAAGAGGAGTTGGAATGGATGTTGTAAAAACAAAAATTTCAAGCCTTGGAGGAACCGTAGATGTATTCAGTGAAGAAGGAAAAGGAACCTCCTTTATAATAAAGTTACCTTTAACTCTACAAATAATTCAATCCTTACTTGTTAAGATTGGAACAGAGACTATGGCTATATCCTTAGGATTTATCGATAGAGTTATGGAATATAATCCAGAGGAAATTAAAAGAACAAATAATAAAGAAATTGTGGTATATAATGATAAGGTGTTTAAATTAGTAAGAATTAATGATAAATTAGATATAGAAAGTAAGGATTATGGGAAAAAATACGTAATACTTGCAAAGGTTGGCGAAAATGAAGTTGCCTTAGTAGTTGATTCATTATTAGGACAAAAGGAAATAGTTATTAAAACCTTTGGAAATATACTAAAATCCACAAAAGAATATATTGGAGCTACCATATTAGGTGATGGATTAGTAACCTTAATTTTAGATGTAGCAGCACTTATTTAGGAGGAGAGCTATGGAGTTTACCGAGTTACAAATAGATGCATTGAGAGAGATAGGCAATATAGGTCTTGGAAATGCAGCTACAGCCATGGCGCAAATTTTGGGGAAAGAGATTCAAATATCAGTTCCCCGGGTAAATGTTATTTCCTTAGAGGATATTTTTGAAAGGGTAGATGAAGAAACTGTAGTTTATGCGGTAATTGCAAGAGTTCTTGGTGAAGCCCCAGGAAATATATTATTTATGTTTGATACAGCTACAATGATGAAGATTGCAGAAATGCTAGTTGGAAAGCAAGAGGGAGATGAATTAAATGAACTAGGTTATTCAGCCCTTGGAGAAATAGGTAACATAATATTTGCAACCTATATGAATGCCATAAGTCAAATGACTAATTTAAGGCTATTCCCGTCGGTACCAGCAGTAGCAAAGGACATGCTTACAGCAGTGCTTTCCACAACTTTCATTGAATCTGGTCAATTTAATGACTATGTATTAGATATAGAAACAGGATTTTCTCAGGAGAATGAAGACTTAAGAGGTGATTTTTATTTTATCCCAGCGCCAGGGTCTTTGGAAAGAATATTAGAATCATTAGGATTAAATTAACGGAGGTTATGTAGAAAATGGCAAGAGTATTAATAGTAGACGATGCGACTTTTATGAGAATGATGGTTAAGGATATTTTAGAGAAGAATGGATATGAAGTTATTGGAGAAGCTAATAACGGAATTAAGGCAGTGGAGATCTATAAAGCAGAAAAACCAGATATAGTGACCATGGATATTACAATGCCTGAGATGGATGGAATAGAAGCAGTTAAAGAAATCAAAGCATTTGACCCAAGTGCAAAGATAGTTATGTGTAGTGCAATGGGACAACAAAGCATGGTTATGGATGCTATAAAGGCTGGAGCAAAGGATTTTATAGTTAAACCATTCCAAGCAGACAGGGTACTTGAAGCTATAAAAAAAGTATTAGGATAATATGGGGGGGATTTTAGTGCAAGTTGTGGTTTTTACAATAGGCGACGAAGAATTCGCAGTAGAGACAAGCAAAGTTCAAGGAATAAACGGACTAATGAAAATCACAAAGGTTCCCAAAGCGGAAAAATATATTAAAGGGCTTATAAATCTAAGGGGAAGTATACTTTCCGTATTAGATATTAATCTTCTTTTAGGTATGAATGTAAGTGATGAAAACAATAATAACATTATAGTAATAGATTTAGATGGTGAGCAGGTTGGAATAACTGTAGACCATGTAGAAGAAGTTATGAATGTGGAAGAAGATATGATTAAAAGAGTTCATGAAGATAAAAATAGGCCTTTTATAAAAGGACTTATAAATCTTGAAAATAGAATATTAACTATGATTGATATTGATAAACTACTACAATAGACCCACTGGGTAGAAAGAGGTAGAATATGGCAGAAACCTTATCGCAAAGTGAAATAGATGCACTTTTATCTGCCTTGTCTTCTGGTGACTTAGAACCAAGTGACATTGAAAAAGATGAAGAAAACGTTAAAATTAAAAATTATGATTTTAAAAGACCACAAAAGTTTTCTAAGGATGTTATTAGAGCAGTAGAAGTTATCCACGATAATTATGCAAGGATAGTATCTAACTACTTAACAGCTCAGCTTAGAAGTAATGTTAAGGTGAAGATAGAAAGTGTAGAGCAAATAACCTATGAAGAATTTATACATTCTATTCCAAGCACCACTGTGCTTAATTTGTTTAGAATGCCTCCCCTTGATGGTCAAATAATATTAGAGACTAACGAGGAATTTGTCCTTAGAATATTTGATGTTCTAGCTGGAGGAAGTGGAGACAAAAAGCCTAAATTTAAGGAACTCACAGATATAGAAAAAAACATTATTAAGCATGTTAATCAGGAGATGATTTCTAAGTTAAAGTTAGCTTGGGAAGATGTAATGGAAGTAGAGCCAATTCTAGATAGTATAGAAACTAATCCAGCATTGAATCAAATTCTAGCTCCTAATGAGCCTGTAGCATTAGTAACTTTTAGTGTAGATATGTTTGATACAAGTTTACTTATAAATATATGTATTCCGTATTTAAGCATAGAAAAAGTTTTAGACAACTTGGTTATAAAAAATTGGTTCAGCACCATAGATAATGAACAAGGTGAAGAGGTAAAAGCAAATATAAACAAAACTATAAAAAATGTAGATGTAGCAATGAAGGCTGTCCTTGGAGAAACGAAGATTTCCGTAAATGACTTCTTGAATTTATTTACAGGAGACATTGTTACCCTAGATAGAAGTTATGATAGTACAGTTGATATTTATGTTGAAGATGAACTTCTATTTAAAGCTAAACCAGGATTAAAGGGTAAGAATAAGGCAGTTCAAATAATTGAATATATTGACAAGGGAGTTGAGAATGATGGATAATTCGTTTCTTTCACAAGAGGAAATAGATGCACTTCTAAATGGAGATGGTGGTTCTTCGGAAACTGAACCAGTTAATGAACCAGCTGAGGAATTATCAGATTTAGAAAAGGATTTATTAGGTGAAGTAGGAAATATATCTATGGGTACAGCAGCCACAGCGCTTTCAGCTGTAGTTGGTAAACCTGTAAATATTACAACTCCAACTATAACTCTTAGTACATTAGATAAGCTGAAAAAAAGCTTTAAAACACCTAATATAGTATTAGATGTTCAATTTGTCAGTGGAATAGTTGGGGGAAATCTATTTATAATAAATATTGAAGATTCAGCTGTTATAGCAAACTTAATGATGGGTGGAGATGGTGTTGTAGAGACACCAAGTGAACTTTCTGAATTAGAAATAAGTGCTGTTCAGGAGGCTATGAACCAAATGATAGGTTCAGCAGCAACTTCCATGGCAACTATGTTCAGTAGAGAGGTAAATATATCACCTCCTATATCTTCTGTTTGTGATGAAAATTCAGAGGAAATATCTACAGATATATCTGCAGACGAAGAAATAGTGAATGTTTCTTTTAGAATGACTATAGGTGATCTAGTAGATAGTAATATCGTTCAAATATTACCAATTGCTACAGCTAAGAAAATTGTAAGTATTATGATGGGAACTGAGGAAGGTTCATCAGCATCAGAATCTACAAAGGCATCAAATGAAGTGAAAGTTGTAGCTGAGCCTAAAGAAATTTCTATAAATAATGAAGTTGTAGCTAATGAAATAGCTTCAAAAGACACTAATAGAAATGAAAATAATTACAGTGTTCAAAGTCAAGGAATTGTAGAAAATCATGAAGAACCTGTTAACGTGAAGCAAGCATCCTTTGGACAACTAGAAGAAATTAGAGGTGCAGAAATGCCTAAAAATATAGACTTAATATTAGATGTTCCATTAGAATTATCAGTAGAGCTTGGTAGAACAAAGAAGAATATAAGAGATATTCTAGCTCTTACTAGAGGTTCTTTAATTGAATTAAACAAACTAGCAGAGGAACCAGTAGACATTTTTATTAACGGTAAAAGAATTGCCCATGGTGAAGTAGTTGTAGTAGATGAAAACTTTGGTGTTAAAATTACTGAAATTGCTAGTGGAGAAGATAGAGTAAAAAGTCTTTCTAAGTAAAGACTTTTTTTCTATTAATGAGGCAATAACAAGTTTGTAAAAAATTTACTAAAAAACCCTATAAACTTTAATTAAATAGGTTCGAGTATAAAGGTAGAGAGAAGTAGTTGGGAGTGAAAACATGAAAATTAATAATGGAAATATTCACGCTCTATATGTAAATAGCTATAAGACTAAAGAAAATGCTAAAGCAGAAAATTCTAAATCAAACAAGGATATGGTTAAGGATACTTGTCAGCTTTCAACTTTAGGAAAGAGCTTGAATAAATTAGCATTAGAAGAAGAAAGTGTTGGTATCAGTGATAAAGAAGTAGAAAAGATAAAAAGTAGAGTTTCTAAAGGAACCTATACTGTGGATTCACAGATTTTGGCTAAGGCTATGATGGCATATGGGAAAGGTGGACAATAGATGAAAAACCAGCTTAAAGGAATATTAGAAGAAGAGCTAAAGGCAATAAAGGCTCTTATAGATATTTTAGAAGCTCAACATGAACTATTGGTTCTTCAAGATGTGTTTAAATTAGAAGCTATAACTAAAGATATTGATGATTGTAGTAGAAACTTAGCAAGAGCTGAAGGTTTGAGAAGAAGCTTAACAGGTAAAGAATCTATTAAAAAAATAGTAGAAGAAGTAGATGAAAAGGAAATTACTCATATATATGATGAGATGGTTAAAGCTATTAATGCTTTAGTAATTCAAAAGGAAACTAATGAACTACTAATAAAACAAAGTCTTAGCTATACAAATTCTATGTTAGCTATGATAAGTCCTAAAAAAGAGCCGGTAGTTTATAATGGATATGGAAAAATAAAGAGATAAGGAGAAGGTTATGTCAGGATTATTTGCAACATTAAATACATCAAAGGGCGGTATGTTTGCTCAACAGCAATATATCAATGTAACTAGCCATAATATTTCAAATGCTAATACGCCAGGTTTTTCAAGACAACATATTGTACTTCAAACAGCAAGACCTCAAACTATAGCAGGGGGCGTAGGACAGATTGGTACAGGAGTAACAGTAAGTTCCATTGAAAGAACAAGAAATCAGTTTCTTGATTTTCAAATAAGAAAGGAAAGTTCTCTTCTTGGAAATTATGGTGTTAGACAAGATTACTTATCAGAAATTGAAGGTATTTTTAATGAACCTTCTGATACAGGAATGTCAGAACTTATGTCGGAGTTTTTTGATGCTTGGCAAACTCTTTCTAAGAATCCAGAAAAGTCTGATGCTAGAACAGTAGTAGCTCAAAAGGCAAAAGCTTTAGCAGATGAATTAAATCATACTTATAAGAAGTTAAATGATACTAAGGATAATGCAGCTAAAGAAATACAAAACAACCTTTTTGAAGTAAACACTATTCTTGATCAATTAAATTCTATAAATAAAGAAATAATAACTGTTACCATTGCAGGGAACAATCCGAATGACTTATTAGATAGCAGAGATTTACTTTTAGATGAGCTAAGTATAAAGTTTGGTATCGATACTAGAAATCAAATACTTAATGGAATTACTTGTAAACCAGAAGATAATGACTCTATGAATCTAATAAGAAATAAAGATTCTCAAGATATTAATAAATTAGGATTTGTAAATAAACTAACAAAAAATCCAGATGGAAGTTATGATATAGAATACTATAAAAATGGAGATATGACTTCAGATAAAAATAAGGTTACATTAACAGGAGTTACCATTTCTGATGAGCAATATGAAAATTTAAATAATGGAAGAGTACTTGTTACTGAAGAAGATGGAAGTGTAAATCTTACAGGTGGAGCATTAAATAATGATCAAATATTTAATCCATCCTCAGGAAGACTAGGTGGACTTCAATCAATTCACGAAGATGCTGAAAGTTACATCGAACAAGTTAATACCTTGGCAAAGACTTTAGCATTTGCAGTAAATGCAATTCATACAGAGGGGATTCCAGCAGGTGAACAGTATGCCTTCTTTGTTAATTCCGGAAATGACCCTCTTGATTATGATGGTATTACAGCAGGAAATATAACAATGAATTCAGATATCCTAAAGAATGTTATGCTAATTCAGGCTGGAGCAAGTAAGGGTTCAGGTTCTACTGATGGAGATAGAGCATTAGCATTGGCTAGCCTAAGAGACTTTGGCCTTAATATAGATAGTATTCAAAGTGGTAAAAAGAAGGATGGCTCAGTATATGACTATAAAGCTTTTGTAGAGGAACATCTAGGTACTACTGCTGGAGGTGAGGTACCAAAGTTTAATACTATAGATGGAGGAGTCAAGGTAGAGGGATTCTTTAAAAATACTATAAATAAGTTAGGAGTTCAGTCTGAGGAAGCTACAAGAATTGTTAAAAATCAAAATACTTTATTAAGGGGGCTTCTTGAAAGAAGACTTTCAACTTCAGGAGTATCCTTAGATGAGGAAGCTATAAATCTTGTACAATTCCAACATGCCTTCCAAGCTAATGCAAAGGTAATAACAACGGTAGATCAACTCCTTGATGTAGTAATTGGTCTAGTTAGATAGAAATAGTGAAGATATAGAGGTGATAAAATGAGAATAACTCATGGTGTAATGGTTAGTGGCTTTTTAGGTGATATGAATACTAACTTAAATAGCTTAAACAAAATACAAAAGCAATTAAATACTGGTAAGGTATTTTCAAAACCTTCAGATGACCCTTTTAAAGTAGCAAGATCCATGCAGATGTATTCAGAAATAAATGCTAATAAACAATATAACACTAATATAAAGGATACTATAAACTGGATGGATACCACAGACACAGCTCTAAGCAATGGTACTAAGTGTCTTCAAAGAATAAGGGAACTTATGGTATCTTCTGGAAATGCTGCCTATGGTTCATCAGAACTTACTGCTATTAAAGAAGAGATAAATGAGAGAGTAGCAGAATTTGGACAGATCTTAAATACTAGCTTTGATGGAAAGTATATCTTTGGTGGTAAAGATGGAGCTTCAAAACCAGTAGAAGTAAATTTAGATGGGGTAACAGGTGAAAATTCCATAAGTATATCAGGAGATGAAAATATTATAAATAAATCTCTAAAAGTAGAGATATCTTCAGGGGTTAAAGTGGATTACAATGTAAATGCTGTAGAAGTTTTAAAGTTTAAGGACAAAGCAGGTAATGATATTGAAGTTACACAATTCTTTGATGACCTTCTAAATAACTTGAGTGATGTAAATGGTAAGTCTAAGGTTGTAGGAGAAAACTTGGATCAGATGGATAAGGTAATAGAAAATATGATTAGTATAAGTGCTAAGGTTGGTACTGTGCAAAATAGGATGGAAAGCGCTAAGGATCTAAATACAGCACAAAATGAAAACCTTACAGAAATATTATCTGGAAATGAAGATATAGATTTCATGGAAAAGAGTATGGAGATGGCTGTAGCAAGAACCATCTACGTAGCATCCCTACAAACTAGCTCCAAAGTCCTTCAGCCATCAATTCTGGACTTTTTATAAAGACTTGTAGGCTATGAAAATTTTTTTCCGTGCCAGATAAGTGCTTGAAGCAAATTTTACATTAAGAAACTCTAAGTCTACGCTTTTGTGAAATTACCTACCCTCACTATTCGCCATCCTGGATCAGTGTTCGTCTCTTGC
This sequence comes from Clostridium sp. UBA4395, assembly GCF_002390995.1. Classification (NCBI taxonomy): domain Bacteria; kingdom Bacillati; phylum Bacillota; class Clostridia; order Eubacteriales; family Clostridiaceae; genus Clostridium; species Clostridium sp. UBA4395. The sequence continues at coordinate 90,343 of NZ_DGRF01000050.1, read as the reverse complement.
CGTCAGTGGCAAGAGTTACGGTAATTTTACAACGCTACTACTAAGAGTTTCTAAAATTAAAATTTTCATTGCTTCTGCGCTACTTATCCTTGTCACTACAAAGAATTTTTAAATAAAACAAAGTCACGTAAAAGTTGATAGTAGATAGGCAGTAATTAATAAAGATAGAGGTGTTATGATGACCGCAGAGAAAAAAGATAAGAATGTTATTACCTTTAATAATGGGTTGCCGGGGTTTGAGAGTTTAAAAACTTTTGTTCTTGAGGAGATAGAAGGGTCAGAGCCTTTTAAGACCCTTAAGTCTACAGAGGATGAGAATATTGGCTTTGTTACTATAGTTCCCTTTGATTTTAAAGTGGATTATGAAGTTAAGTTAACGGAGGCTGTTATAAATTCTCTTAAGATAGAAGCTCCTGAAGATGTTTTGATTTTAAATACGGTTACTCTTAATAGTGATGTTAAGAAGATAACTACTAATTTAAAGGCTCCTATTATAATAAATCTAAAAAATAACCTAGGGTATCAAATGATTCTAGATAGGGAAAACTATAGCATTAAACATCCCTTAATAAAGGAGTGATAGTATGCTAGTGGTAACAAGAAAACCAGGTGAAGGAATTAAAATTGGAGACGATGTAGAGATAACTATAGTTAAAATTGACGATAACTCTGTTAAGGTATCTATCAATGCACCTAAGGAAGTTAAAATATTAAGAAGTGAACTTTATAAAGAAGTAGGAGAAGAAAACATCAATGCTTCTAAAATAAACATGGAGCTATTACCTAAAATAAAAAAATAATTTTATACATAACCCCCAAATAGTTAAATATTCACAAATTTAACTATATGACTATATAAATATAAAACTATGTAGCTATAAAACTAGTTAACTATATAACTATTTGTTGTCATAGTGCGGGGTTGAGAGGTTAAGTATATATATCAGGGAAGATAATTAATATACTTTACCGAAAAATTTATTATAAAATATTATAATTTGGGGGAATTAATATGGAAGTTAGTAGAGTTAATGTTGGAAGAACCATGGAAGGTGTAACTCCAGCAAGAGAAGTTCAACCTATATCACAAAATAATGCAACGACACAGGAAGCTATAGATAAAAATCAAAATTATAAATTAGAAGAGATTCATAAGGCAGTTGATAAACTTAATAAATTTATGGAAGACGAAGATATCCATGCAGAGTATGAGGTACATGATAAATTTAACCAAATAATGATAAAAATAATAGATAATAAAACAAAGGATGTATTACTTGAAGTACCACCAAAAAAAATTCTAGACATGGTTGCTAAAATGTGTGAAATGGTGGGGATACTTGTAGACAAAAAGGCCTAAACTGGAGGAGATAAAATGTATAATGCAGGTGCTAATGCATATAACGCGTACAAAAGTAATAGTGTTAATTATGCTTCTAAGGAGCAATTGTTATTAATGCTTTTAGATGGAGCTGTAAAATTTGCTAAAATGGCTAGACAAGCTATATTAGATAAAGATGTAAAAAGTAGTCATGAAAATCTTGTGAAAACTCAAGATATATTTACAGAGCTTATGATTACTTTAGATCAAAATGCCGGTGAATGGGCAGTGAATATGTATAAGATATATGAGTTTATAAAAGAAAGACTTTTCCAGGCAAACATTAAAAAGGATGTAAAAATTATAGATGAAGTTATGCCACTTATAGAAGAAGTAAGAAACACATGGCAAGAGGCATATGAAGTTTCAAAAGGAAAAAGATAAGGAGGATTAAGTATGAGAATAACAGGACTTGCTACAGGAATGGATATGGACCAATTAGTCAAGGAAACTATGCAACCCTATAGAATTAAAATTCAACAACAGAAGCAACAAAAGGATATAATGGAGATAAAACAACAACTTTACAGAGACTTAATTAAGGAATCAAAGGAACTTTATGATAAGTATTTTGATGTGGCAAAAACAGATAGTTTACTTTTAAGTAAGAATTGGTCAACAGTAAAATTTCAATCATCCAATGAAAATGTGTTAACTGTAACTGGTGGTAGTGATGTAAAGCCAGGAAATTATACAGTAACAGGAAATGCAGCCACAGCAGCTAAGGCAATAGTGACAGAGGGATTAGATTCAGGTAATAGTCTTGTGATAAATGGAAAAGAATTTACTTTAAAAGGTGATACAGCAAAAGCAAGGGCTGAAAATCTAAATAAAGAATTAAAAGCAGCAGGAATGAACGTATCTGTTAGGTATAGTGATTTTGCAGGAACAGAAGCTGGAAATCAAAGTGGATTTATCTTTGAATCTACAGTTTTAGGTAAGGATAGCACCTTTACTATAGGTGGGACAAGTTCATCAGTAGGAACTATAGTAGATGGGATAAATGCAACAGCTGCAACTGTAACTGGTTTTACAGTTCAAGATTTAAAAGATGCTAATGGTGAAATAAATATAAATGGTGAAATAGTAACTATTGATATTACACCTGAAAATGTTAATGATGATATAGAGAAATTATTACAGAGTAAATTGAAAGATAAAAAGTTAACTGCGGAAATTGATGACAGTGGCAATATTACTTTTAGTAGCACAGTATTAGGGAATAAAGTTGAAGATCCTGATATCAAAATAAGTGGTAATACTGGAACTTTTACTAGTGGAATAAATGCTACTTATACTACTAATACTTTAAATGCAGCTGATATAAAAGGGAAAACTATATCTATTAATGGAAATGTTATTGACTTATCTAAAGCAGTTGATGGACAAGAAGTAGAATATTTAAATAAGGTATTAAAAGAACAAAACATAAAAGTAACTGCTAAGTTAGATGAAGTTGATACAAGTAAGATTATATTTACTTCTACCAAAGCTGGAGCAGATGGTAAAGTTGATGTAGGTATATTAGATGGTACAACAATGTCATCACAAGGCGCAGACGCTGAAATAGTAGTAAAAGATGATAAAGGTGGAGTGTTTACCCATACTGGTATTTCTAATACGTTAACTTTAGATGGAATGACTTTTAAATTTACAGGAGAAATACCGGCAGAAGGGATAAGTGTAAATGGTAAAAATGATGCTGCTGGGGTAAAAGATAAGCTTGTTAATTTTATTAACGATTATAATAAACTTATGGAAAAGCTTAACACCTTAACTATAGAAAAAAGAAATAAAAACTATATGCCATTAACAGATGAGCAGAAGAAAGAAATGTCAGAGAATGAGATAAAAATTTGGAATGAAAAGGTTAAGCAAGGACAGTTATATAAAGATTCTGATGTATCAAGAATAGCAAACTCTATGAAGAGTGCTATGAGAGGTCTTGTAGATGGAGTAGATGGAAATTTAGAGAAGTTTGGTATTAAACCAGTTGCAGACTATCAAGGAACTAAAAATGGAACTTTTGTTATAGATGAAGATAAACTTACTAATGCTTTAGAAAATAATTTAGAAGATGTAATGAAATTATTTATTTCAATTCCACCATCAGATGATAGTTTATCTGCCCTAGAAAAGAATAAGTCAACGGGCGTTGCTCAAAGGTTAAAAGGCATACTATATAATGAAACTGTAAGTATATCATCAAGTTTAATTAAAAAAGTTGGTATAGAAGGTTCAGCTTCATCAGTTAATAGTGAGATAACAAAAGCTATAAAAAAATATGATAGAAAGATGGAAGATATGGAGAAGGATTTTGCTAAAAGAGAACAGCAGCTATATTCTAAATGGGCAACCATAGAATCTATGATGAATAAGCTTAATGCACAGCAAAGTTATCTTACATCTCAATTAGGAATGTAGTATATTATGGAATTAAAAGAATTGCTTTTAAGGTATAAAGAAATTACAGAGAGGTTTATTGAAGCTATAAAAAATGATGAAGAAGCCGATAAATTTCTAGAAGAGAGAACAGAAATAATAGAAGAAATGAACGGTATGAATATAAAAAAAGAAGAATTAAAGAAAGTAGTAGAAGAAATAAATTTATTAACTGTGGAAAAAGAAGCTTTTAATATTCTTAATGAAGAAAGAAGTAAAATAAAAGATGAAATTTTTCAATTAAAAAAAAGTAAAAGGGCTGCTTTTGCATATGAAAATAAATTTAATGGTATTAATTTTATAAATAAAGAGATATAAAATTAAAAAATAAAAATTGATAAAAAAATAAAAAAAGTGTAAAGTTCATCTTGAACCTACCGATAAATATATTAGAAGATAAAATTAGAATAAACTCATGAGAAACATATCTAGTTATATACTTCTATCAAAGAAGTTATAAATATATAAGGACAAGGATGTCCGTTAAAATCAAGGAGGAATTAATTATGATAATCAATCACAACATGAACGCGTTAAACGCACACAGAAACATGGGAATCAACACTACTTCAGCAGGTAAATCTATGGAGAAATTATCTTCAGGTTTAAGAATAAACAGAGCTGGAGATGACGCTGCAGGATTAGCAATTTCTGAAAAAATGAGAGGACAAATCAGAGGATTAGAGCAAGCTTCTAGAAACTCTCAAGATGGTATTTCTTTAATTCAAACAGCAGAAGGTGCTTTAAATGAAACTCACAACATTCTTCAAAGAATGAGAGAATTAGCAGTTCAAGCATCAAGTGATACAAATATCCAAGATGATAGAGCTCAAATTGGTAAAGAAATTACAGAATTACAAAATGAAATCAACAGAATAGCAAGCCAAACAGAGTTTAACAAGAAAAAACTTATCAATGGATCTTTATCAGGAACTAATAGTAATGCTTCAGTATTATTACAAGTTGGAGCTAACTCAAAACAAACTGTTACTTTAAAGATTGCAACTATGACAGTTTCTGCTTTAGGAGTAAGTGCTGGAAAAATAGTTATATCATCTGCTACTAGTGCAGCTAGTATTACAGCAATGATAGATACTATAAACACTGCAATAGATACTGTTTCTGGAGAAAGAGCAAAACTTGGAGCAATGCAAAACAGATTAGAGCATACAATTGCTAATGTTAATACTTCATCAGAAAACTTAACAGCTGCAGAATCAAGAGTTAGAGATGTTGATATGGCTAAAGAAATGATGAATTTCTCTAAAAACAACATTTTACAACAAGCTGCACAAGCTATGCTTGCTCAAGCTAACCAACAACCACAAGGAGTTCTTCAATTATTAAGATAATTTAGAACTGGGTTATTTTTAAAAGGTACCGATTTATCGGTGCCTTTTTTGTGTAGAGTATTTAAGTTTTTGTTTGAAACAACGATAATAGTGATATATAGAAAAGTGACATAAAAAAGGAGTGGTTTATATAGCTATTAATAGATTAACACAAAATAATATAGATAAAGCTATAGAATATGAAGTATATGAAGAAATAAGTAAAGATAATAAAAAAATACTAAGAATATTTACTGAGGGAAAAAGTATTTATTTAGGAAGTAAATATTCTGTTCAAAGGGACATAGATTCAATAAAGGATTTTATTTTAAGTAATGGTGATAAACATAGTATAATCATTGGATTAGGAACTGGAGAGTACATAGAAGAAATAGAGCCTTTAATTAAGGAAGATAATAAGCTGATTATAATCGAACCTAATATTGAGGTTTATAATAAATATATCTATGGAAAAGAAAATAAGTATGAAAACATAGCAATAATTTCTATGACAGATGAATTTTTAAAGTATTTAGAAATGTATATTGGAAGCATTGCTTTAAAATCCTTTGTAGTTCAAGAATACCCTAATTATAGGAATGCATATCCTGCAGAAGTTCATAATATTTATGAGCTTATTAGAAGCGTCACAAGAAGAAGAGTTATTAATAGAAACACCAATATATTTTTTTCTAAGATTTGGTTTGAATCTACCATTTCTGGTCTTAAATATTTAAGTAAAAGTAAAAATATAGTGAATATGAAAAATGCATATAGTGGTAAACCAGCAGTTATAGTATCAGCAGGACCATCACTATCCAAGAACATAAGTCAACTTAAACAGTTTGAAGATAAGGCTGTGATTTTTACTGGTGGAAGAACATGGAGAACTCTAATAGAAGAAGGAATAAAAGCGGATTTTCTATCTATAATAGATGCCCATGAATTATCTTATGAATTGGTTGATGAAGTTATTAATAAAGAAGAAGTAACATTAGTACATTCAGAGATTTTGCCTAATAAAGTTCTGAAATTACACAAAGGAAATAGAGTGTTCTATCCTTATGCACCTTGGATAAATGATATAGTGGAAAATCCTAATTATAATTTTACTCATTCATCTGTTGCACATACTTGTACAAAATTAGCTATGTATATGGGATGTAATCCTATAATATTTTTAGGTCAGGATTTAGCATATACAGATGATAAGGTTCATGCAGAAAATGCTGAATTTGTACAAGAAAAATATAAGGATAAAGAAGATATCACTAAGGTAGCTGATAACTTTAGTCCGTACGTGGAAGATATATATGGAAATAAGGTAAGAACAAGTATGACATTAAATTTTTTTAGAGAAGAATTTGAGGAAATTATTAAGGAGAACCCTCAAATAGAATTTACTAATTCCACAGAAGGCGGAGCAAATATTAAGGGAACACAGATTAAAAAATTTATGGATAATAAAGTTATGTTTGATAATGTAATAGATAAGAATCATATATCTGTTAATTATGAAAATATGATTGGATGTATAAGCGATGATAAAGTTATAGAAATAATTGATTGTGCTATAAATTATTTAAAAGAGTTAGAGATAAAATTAATAGAAGCTATAAAACATAATGAGAAGTATTATAATAATTTTACTAGTAAACATAAAATATTAAAGAGCTCATTAAAGATTTTAGAAGATACAGATAAATTTATAAGAGAAATACCTAAAGAAATTAGATTTATAGAATATTTATTTGCAGATACTATTAATATAGTTTTATATAATCCAGATTATAAAATTGGAAATGAAGATACAGAGTTAAGTAAGGCTAAGAAGATATATGAAAAAAGTAAAATACTATATTCAAATTTGTTAAATGAAGCTGAATATGCATTAAAATATATAAAAAATGAAAGAAAATCTATATGTAAAGGGGAAATTTACAGTGAATATTAAGGAATTTGCAGAAAATTTAGTAGAACTTATTAGTATAAATAATGAAGAAACAAGAAACAATGGAGGTAAAATAAATACTCAAGTGTTTGAAAGTATACTTGAATATATACAAATATTTATGACAGAAGCTATAAAAGTAAATAGTAATTGTATTAATATAGAAAAATTCAATGAAATTCTTAAAGAGATATTAGAAGCCCTAAAAAACAATGATTTAATCTTAATGAGTGATATGTTTGAATATGAGATTATACCAGAAATAAATAAAGTTATAGAACAATTAAGTTAATGAGGTGTATTAGATGAGTAAAAAGGTATTAATAACAGGAGCAGATGGATTTATTGGAAGTCACCTTACAGAAACACTTTTAGAAGAAGGTTATGATGTTAAGGCATTTACATATTATAATTCATTTAATTCATGGGGCTGGTTAGATACATTGTCTAAAGATAAGTTAAAGGAAATTGAAGTGTTTACAGGAGACATAAGAGATCCTAATGGAGTTAGAGAAGCTATGAAAGGAGTAGATGAAGTATTTCATCTTGCAGCCTTAATTGCAATTCCTTTTAGTTATCATTCACCAGATTCTTATGTTGATACTAATATAAAAGGAACTCTGAATGTGCTACAAGCTGCAAGAGACTTGGAGACTGAAAGGATACTTGTAACTTCTACGTCAGAAGTTTATGGAACAGCCCAGTACGTACCTATAGACGAATTGCACCCATATCAGGGTCAATCTCCTTATTCAGCAACCAAGATAGGTGCAGATAGGTTAGCTGAATCTTTTTATAGAAGCTTTAATATGCCGATTTCTATTGTTAGACCATTTAATACATACGGCCCAAGACAGTCAGCTAGAGCTGTTATTCCAACAATAATTACCCAATTATTATCTGGAGAAACTGAAATAAAATTAGGTTCTTTAATACCTACAAGAGACTTTAATTTTGTTAAGGATACAGCAAGAGGATTTATAGAAATTGCTAAATCAGATACAACCATAGGTGAAGAGATAAACATAGCTACTCAAGATGAAGTATCCATAGGAAGATTAGCAGAGGAAATGATAAGACAAATAAATCCAAATGCAAAAATCGTATGTGATGATCAAAGATTAAGACCTGATAAAAGTGAAGTAAATAGATTATTAGGTTCAAATGAAAAAATTAAGAAGTTAACAAATTGGTTGCCTAGTTATACTTTTGAAGAAGGAATTAGAGAAACTATAGAATGGTTTAGAAAACCAGAAAACTTAGCTAAGTATAAAGCTGACATATATAATATTTAATTAAAGGAGATGGGCTAAGTGAAGAAGTTTATTCCGCTTTCAGTACCTAATTTAAAAGGAAATGAATTAAAGTATGTAGTAGATGCAGTAGAAAAAGAATGGATATCTACTGGTGGGGCATATATAAATGAATTTGAGGATAGCATAGCTAAATATCTTAATGTTGAATCTGCCGTTGCTTGTCAAAGTGGAACTGCTGGTATTCATTTATCGTTAATTTTAAGTGGAGTAGATGCTGGAGATGAAGTCATAGTTCCTACATTGACATTTATTGCAGCAGTAAATCCTGTTAGATATATGGGAGCAGAACCTATATTTATGGATTGTGATGATTCATTAACAATGGATGCTAATAAACTAAAAATGTTTTGTGAAGAAGAGTGTGAATTTATTGGTGGGAAATTAATAAATAAGCTTAGTAGGAAGCATATAAAAGCCATAATTGTAGTTCATGTTTTTGGTAATAGTGTAAATATAGAGAGGATAATGGATATTGCACAAAAATATAACCTTAAAGTTATAGAGGATGCAACAGAAGCATTAGGAACTAAATTCATTTCAGGAAAATATATTGGAAAGTATGCGGGAACTATAGGTGATTTTGGGGTGTACTCGTTTAATGGAAATAAAATAATTACCACTGGCGGAGGTGGGATGATAGTATCTAATCATCCGGAACTTTTAGCAAAAGGAAAATACCTCTCCACGCAAGCTAAAGATGATGAACTTTACTATATACATGATGAAATAGGATATAATTATCGAATGACTAATTTACAAGCAGCACTAGGGGTTGCGCAATTAGAACAATTAGATAAATTTATAGAAATTAAGAAAAAAAATTATGAGTTATATAATAATGGATTGAAAAATACTAAAGGATTAACAATGCTTGATTTTAATAAAAATATACAACCCAATTATTGGTTTTATTCTTTATTAATAAATAATGATATATATCCATTAAAAGTAAAAGAAATTATTCCATATCTTAAAGAAAAGAATATACAAGTAAGACCAATATGGAATTTAATTCATACTCAAAAACCTTATAGAGAATCAAGAGCTTATAAAATAGATAGAGCTAATTATTATTTAGAAAATGTGATAAATATTCCATGTAGTAGCAATTTAACAGAAGAAGAAGTTAATTATGTTATTAGTGTTTTGAATAGTATTTAAAGCATTATTAAGTATGGGGAGATATAACTATGAATATTCAGGATATAATGATAAATGAAGAGATAAATATAAGACAAGCTGCTAAGGTTTTAGATAAAACTGCCAAGCAGGTTTTACTTATAACAGAAGATAATAAGTTAAAGGCTGTACTTACAGATGGTGATATAAGAAGATGGATTTTAAAGAGTGGGGATTTGTCGGCACCTGTAAAGGAAATTGCGAACTATTCGCCTAAATATATAACAGAAACAGAGAGAGATAAAGCTAAAAGACTTATGAAGAAATATTCAATTAGTTCTATACCTGTAGTTAGTATTGAAGGTGAAGTAAAATCAATAATATTTTGGAATGACTTGGATATGTCTAGTGTTGAGAAGAAGCCTTCATTAGATATACCAGTGGTAATTATGGCTGGAGGGTTAGGCACTAGATTATATCCTTACACTAAAATTTTACCTAAGCCTCTTATACCTATTGGTGATATACCTATAGTAGAAAGAATAATTAATAGATTTAAGGGATTTGGATGTAATGAATATTATTTAACAGTTAATTATAAAAAAAATATGATTAAAGCATATTTTGAAGAAGTAATTAAGAATTATAATATTTATTATATAGAAGAAGAAAAACCACTAGGTACTGGAGGAAGCCTTTATTATCTTAAAGATAAAATAAAGAGCACATTTTTTGTATCTAACTGTGATATATTAATAGATAGTGATTATGAAGCTATGTATGATTATCATAAAGAAAATAAAAATTTTATTACCATGGTATGTGCAGTTAAAAATATGGTAATACCTTATGGGGTAGTTAATTTAAATAAAGAAGGTAATATACAGAGTATGGTAGAAAAACCTGAGTATTCATTTTTAACTAATACAGGAATGTACATAATAGAGCCTGAGGCACTACAGTTAATAAAAAAGGATACATTTATTCACTTACCTGATATAGCAAAAGAATGTATGGACAAAGGAATGAAAGTTGGAGTTTATCCAATAACAGAGAGAGCTTGGATGGATATGGGACAACCAGATGAAATGCAAGAAATGATGAAAAGATTAGAGGAAGGTTAATGAAAAAGATTGTATTAGTAGGCGGAGGAGGTCACTGTAAAAGTGTCATTGACTCCATAAGAAGTAAAAATGAATTTGAAATAGTAGGTATTACAGATCCTGTTGACAAAGGTGAAATACTTAATGTTAAGATAATTGGAACGGATGATATATTACAAGAAATGCATAATCAAGGTATTGAATATGCATTTATTACAGTTGGAAGTATTGGAAATCCTAAGTTAAGAATTACTTTATATAATATGCTAAGTAAAATAGGATTTAAATTTCCAACTATAATAGATAAAACGGCTATTGTATCTGAAGAATGTAGTATAGGTGAAGGAACTTTTGTAGGAAAAGGTGCTATAGTTAATACAGAAGCTATAATAGGAAAACAAGCTATTATAAATACAGGAGCTATAGTTGAGCATGACTGCCTAGTTGGAGATTTTGTACATATTGCTCCAGGAGCAACTTTGAGCGGGGGAGTGACCATAGAAAAGTATTGTCATGTAGGAACAAATGCTACTATTATTGAGGGAATAAGTGTAGTCAAAAGTACTGTAATTGGAGCAGGATCCGTAGTAATTAATTCAATAGATAAAACATCTAAAGTATATGGAAATCCAGCAAGGGGGAAAGAATATGAATAAGGTATTTATTATTGCAGAAGCTGGTGTTAATCATAATGGAAGTGTTGAAGTAGCAAAAAAGTTAATAGATGAAGCAGTAATAGCAGGAGCTGATGCAGTTAAGTTTCAAACCTTTAAAGCGGAAAATTTAGTGACTAAGAATGCTAAACAAGCTAAATATCAAGTAAGAAATTTAAGCGAAGAGACTTCACAGTTTGAAATGCTGAAAAAGTTAGAATTGGATTACGTTGAATATAGAGAGTTGATGGAATATTGTAAAAAGAGACATATAATGTTTTTATCATCACCATTTGATATAGAAAGTATAGAGTTTTTAGATAACTTGGGAGTTGAAGTATTTAAAATTCCGTCTGGAGAAATAGAAAATGTCCCTTACCTTGAAAAGGTAGCTAGAACAGGTAAAAAGATTATCTTATCTACAGGAATGAGTGATTTATCAGACATAGAATTTGCTTTAAGCACTCTAAGAAATAATGGTAATAATGAAATTATTGTATTACATTGTAATACAGATTATCCTACTAATATGAATGATGTAAATTTGAAAGCAATGAAGACAATAAAAGAAGCATTTAAGGTTGATGTTGGATACTCTGATCATACAGAGGGAATAGAGGTTTCAATTGCAGCTGTAGCAATGGGAGCAAAGGTAATAGAGAAACATTTTACACTTGACAAAACTATGGAAGGACCTGATCATTTAGCTAGTTTAAATCCAGATGAGCTTAGGATGATGATTAAGTCTATTAGAAATATAGAAAAGGCTCTTGGAGATGGAATCAAGTATCCCACCACTGTAGAAAAAGAAAATAAGAAGATAGTAAGGAAAAGTATCGTTGCTAGTGTAGATATAAAATGCGGTGAAGTGTTCACAGAAAAAAATTTAACTGTTAAGAGACCTGCAAATGGAATAAACCCCAAGATGTGGCACACTATAATTGGTATGGTTTCTAAAAAAGATTATAGAAAGGATGATCTAATTCAATGGTAAAAAGAATATGTGTGATTACTGGAACAAGAGCTGAATATGGATTACTGAAGCCGTTAATAATGAAAATGATAGATGATAAAGAGATAGATTTAAAATTAGTTGTTACAGGAATGCACATGTCAACAGAATTTGGACTTACATATAAATTGATTGAAGAAGATGGCATAGTTATTGATGAAAAAATAGAAATATTACTAAGTTCAGATTCACATGTAGCTACTTCAAAAGCAATGGGATTAGCTATTATTAGCTTTAGTGAGTATATTAATAGAACTAAGCCTGACATGGTAATTGTACTTGGTGATAGATATGAAATATTGGCTGCAAGTATTTCATCTATGGTAGCTAATGTTCCTATAGCACATATACATGGAGGAGAGATAACCGAGGGAGCACAGGATGATGTATTTAGGCACTGCATAACTAAATTGAGTTATCTTCATTTTACAAGTACTGAAAGTTATAGAAAGAGGGTAATGCAGTTAGGGGAAGAGCCTAATAGAGTTTTCAATGTTGGAGCTATAGGAATAGAAAATATTAAAGAATTAAAATTATTATCCAAGGAAGAAATAGAAAAAAGTATAAATTTTGCTTTGAATAAAAAATTTGCCCTTGTTACATTTCATCCAGTTACACTAGAACAGGGATTAGCAGAGATACAGATTACAGAGTTGTTAGGTGCTTTAGAAGAATTTGATGATATGAAATTTATAATTACAAAAGCTAATTCTGATAATGAGGGGAGAAAAATAAATAGAAAGATAGATGAATTTATATCTAAAAACCCAGAGAAATATATTGGTTTTGTTTCTATGGGACAACTAAAATATTTAAGTGCTATGAAGTATTGTAGTATGGTAATAGGAAATTCATCTAGTGGAATTATAGAAGCTCCTTCCTTTAATATCCCTACTATAAATATTGGTGATAGACAAAAGGGAAGATTGCAAGCTAAAACAGTAATCAATTGTGACCCTATTAAAAGTGATATTATTAAAGCAATAAAAAGAGGACTAAGTAAAGAATTTAAAGATAAAATATCAAAGATTGAAAATCCATATGGAGATGGAGATACATCTAACAAAATACTATATGAAATAAAAAAAGCGTTAAGCAAAGAGATAGAGTTAAAAAAAACTTTTTACGATATAAATATGATGTGAAAGGTAAAGGTATAAATGTATAGTAATAAAAGAATCTTAGCAATAATACCTGCAAGAAGCGGTTCTAAGGGACTAAGACATAAAAATATTAAATTATTAAATGATAAGCCATTAATAGCATATACCATTGAAGCAGCTATTGAAAGTGATATATTTACCGATATAGTTGTTTCTACTGATTCAGAAGAGTATGCAAGTATATCTAAAAGATATGGAGCAAGTATACCATTTTTAAGACCAGATGAATTAGCTAGTGACATAGCTAGTAGTACAGATATGATTGTGTATACCATTCAAAGATTAAAGGAGTTAGGGAAAGTATATGATTATTTTATGTTGTTACAACCTACTTCACCGTTAAGAAAAGCTTCAGACATAAAAAAATCAGTAGATTTATTAATAGAAAATAAATTAGATTCTGTAGTAAGTGTTTGTGAAGCTGAACATTCTTTAAGTATATATAATACATTGAGTGATAGTTTATCTTTAGAAGGTTTTATAAATAAAAACAGTGCAACTCGAAGGCAAGATGACAAAAAGTATTATCGTATAAATGGTTCAATATATATATCTAATGTTGAAAAATATTTAAGCGAAAGGGATTTCTACGGAAAGAAAAGTAAAGCATACATTATGAGTAGAAAAAGCTCAATAGATATTGATACAGAGCTAGATTTTAGAATTGCGGAATATATTATGACTCAAGATCTTTAATTAAGCTAATTTTGCTGGGTTAAACGTAACTCAATATAATACTATGGAATCTTCATACTAGTATATCATTCATTAAGAGGTGATAATTTTGCATTATAAACTAAATACATTATATTTTAGTGCTACAGATACAACCAAAAAGGTAATATCTGGTATAGAAAAAGGACTTTCGGAAGCCATGAACCTAAAGGAAAGCATAAATAATATTGAATTTACTTTACCAAAGATAAGGGAGAAATCTGTATCTTTTTCAAAGGATGATATTGTTATTGTGGGAGTTCCAGTTTATGCAGGGCGAGTACCTAATGTGCTTTTAAAGTATTTAAATTCTATTAAAGGTAATGGTGCATTGGCTATTGCAGTAGTGGTTTATGGAAATAGAAATTATGATGATGCTTTAATAGAGTTAAGTGATATATTAGAACTAGATGGCTTTAGGGTTATTGCAGGGGCTGGATTTATAGGACAGCATTCTTTTTCTAAAACCTTGGCTAAGAATAGACCTGATGAAAAGGATATGGATATAGTTAGGGATTTTGCTGATAAAATATATAGTAAAATTGTTGCTGAAGAAGGTGGACAGGGTCTATTTATTAATGGAGAAAAGCCCTATAAAAATTATTATATGCCTAGGGATGAAAAGGGAGAGCCTATTGATATAAGAAAGGTGAAGCCCAAAACTAAGGATAGTTGTATAGATTGTAAACTTTGTGCTAGTGTTTGTCCCATGGGCTCTGTTGAGCTTGAAGATGTGACTAAAGTTAATGGAATTTGCATTAAATGTTGTGCATGTATTAAAAAATGTCCTGTACAAGCAAAGTATTTTGATGATATTGGATATTTAAAGCATAAAGAAGAATTAGAAATAAATTTTATACATAGAAAAGAACCAGAATTATTTTTGTAAACAGATAATTGAAAAAAGCATTAATGGCTAATAATAGCTGTTAATGCTTTTTATATGTGATAAAGTTTTTAAAAAAACATAAAGTTATTATATTAAATATCGATAATATTATTAATTTTAATTATATATTGCTAAAATTTTGTGACAGAGGGGATTAAACTTATGAAAAGCTTAAAATGGAAAATAACTACTATTATTCTTACTATTATTATAATTATTTCGTTGTCTATGATGTTTATGGGTCTTTTTAAGTCATTTAAGGTTACTAAAAATATTATAAACAAACAATCAGAAGATGCAATAGGTTCAGGTTATAATATGCTTGAGATTTATCTTGAGGAACAGTTTGGTACATTAAGTCTTAATGATGATGGGAAACTTATAGACTCTAATGGTAAGCCAATTGATGGTGACTATGAGTTTATTGACGAATTAGCGGAAGGTATGGATATACTTGCTACTGTCTTTGCTAAGTCTGGTGAGGATTATGTGAGAGTTTTGACCACAATTAGAGATGATAAAGGGGAACGAATTATTGGAACAAAATTGGATGCTAGTGGTAAAACCTATGAAGAGATTTCAAAGGGGAATGAATACTTTGGAGAAGCTGATATTTTAGGTGAAAAGTATATGACAAAATATGCACCTATTTTTGGTGATAATAATGAAGTCATTGGTATTTATTATGTTGGTAAATCTGTAGAATCTATTTTGGATATATATAATGAAGGGGTATTATCTACCATAAAATCGGTAGTTATAGTAATTGTTATTGGACTACTTATATCTGTTGCTATAAGCTATAGCTTAGGGGCATCAATTACAAAACCTATAGTTGCTTTAACTAATACTATAAAAAAACAGTCAAATTTAGATTTTAAGTTTAATGAAAAAGATGAAACATTAAAATATATGAAAAAGAAAAATGAAATAGGAATTATGGCAAATTCTCTGAAGGTTATGGAGGACAATGTAAGAGACTTTGTTATAAAAACTTCAGAAGGTGCAGAAAAGGTAGTGGCAACTTCCCAGGAACTAACAGCAACAGCAGAACAATCAGCCATAGCTTCTGAAGAGATATCAAGAACTATAGAAAATATAGCTAGTGGAGCAAGTAGCCAAGCTCAAGATACAGGAGAAGCAGCTTTAAGTGTAGAAGAAATGGGTAGTTTATTAGAAGAGAATAAAGAATATACAGAGGAATTAAATAACGCAGCAAAGGATATAGAAAAGGAAAAAGAAGAAGGTTTTATTATATTAAAAGATTTAGTATTAAAAACGGGAGAAAGTAATAATGCTTCTAAACAGGTGTATGAGATTATATTAAGTAATAACGAAAGTGCAGAAAAGATAGAAAAGGCAAGTACAATGATTCAGTCTATATCGGAACAAACAAATCTACTTGCTTTGAATGCAGCTATTGAAGCAGCAAGAGCAGGAGAGCATGGAAGAGGTTTTGCCGTAGTAGCAGAAGAGATAAGAAAACTTGCTGAAGAATCTAATAATTTTACAGGAGAAATCAAAACTGTAATAGAAGAGTTAAAATTAAAATCTGAAAATGCAGTAAATAGAATGAAAGAAGTAAAAGGGATAATTGATTCCCAATCTGAAAGTGTAGAAAAAACTGAAGAAAAATTTCATAGAATATCAAATTCTATAGAAATAACTAATAATGTTATAGATAAGCTTAATGAATCATCAGAAAAAATGAATGAAAATAAAGAAAAGCTTGTAGACTTAATGCAAAATCTATCTGCTATAGCAGAAGAAAATGCAGCAGGAACTGAGGAATCTTCAGCAGCTATAGAAGAACAATCAGCAAGTATCGAAGAAATAGCCAATGGTAGTGAAGGATTGGTAAATATTATAGATGAACTACAAGGTATTATCAATAAATTTACAGTATAAATATTCCACGGGGTCAGACCCCATGGAATTTTTTTCAATATAGCTCATATTTATTAACTAAAGTATATACACTATACTTCGATAATAAGAATATAAAAAGTTTAGTGGGGTTTGCCCCCATAGGGAGTGAGATAATGAGATTAAGTAGAAATATGTCCGCTATGAGGATATTTAATAGCTATACTAAAAATTTAGTAGCTCAGTCTAAGGCTTATGGTAGTATTAGTTCAGGTAATAAGATACAGACATATAGAGATGATCCTAATGCTAAGGCTAAGAGTGATAAGTTGAAGTTAGAGATTAGAGGTCTTCAAATGGCCACTAGAAATATTCAAGATAGTGTAAGTCTTATGCAAACCATGGATGGTGGTATGCAAAGTATAAGTGAAGCCTTACAAAGGGCTAGAGAACTTATGGTTCAAGCTGGAGGAGCAACTACGCCGGAAGATAGAGCAGTTATTCAAAAGGAAATAGATGAGAATCTAGAACATATAACTTATACTGCTAATAATACGGAGATGAATGGTGTAAAGCTATTAGCCGATAAAAATAATCCAGGAGATACAGTAGATCTACTTATTGGAGCAACTAGTGATTATGTAACTAAACTGCCAACATATAATTTCACATCTACAGGATTAGGACTTGTGAATGCTGATGGTAGCAATAAAATAAGTGTGGAGAATATGAATGATGGATTAGAACGCTTAGATTATGCTATAGATAAGCTTAATTCTGGAAGAGGAAAGTATGGAGCTCTAAGTAATAGAATGGAGTCTACTGCAGATTATACCAGTGAAATAGTAGGTAAGGTTGAAGGAGCAGAAGGAGAAATTACTGGTACTGATATAGCACTAGAAATGGTTGAATATGCTAAAAACTCAATTTTAGTGGAATCAGGTATGGCTATGATGGCTCAAAGTAATGAATTTCCACAGGATATTCTACAAATATTGAGCAATGTATATCCTAATAGGTAGAGAAAAAAAGTAATTTCGTGTAGTAAATAAGGAATTTTAAGTAAAAAGTAAATAATTTACGTTTAAAAGGTTGAATGGAAGAAAAATATAGTATATAATGCAGATATGTGAAAAAATTAAATAGGCAAAATTGACGAAAGTTAGTGACGCAAAGCTATAGGGGCTAAGCCTAAGGGTATGCCAGCCAGTTGCCAAAGAGTAAGTATACTTTTTGTTTTAGGTATTATAGAAGTAAATAATATTTTTATTTTAACCTTGTTGTAATTAAAAGCTACTCTTTTTGAGTAGCTTTTTTTATATAAAATTTATAGTTTTTCATATAAAAGTTGCAATTGGCTTTATAAAATATACCATATTGTAAATGATTACCCAGGTTCATGTTTTACAATGAGTATTTTACATAAGATTACATGTAACCATTATTATTCAATCTTTACCATACTATTTTTTACTAATGATGAATTTTGTAGATTTATTTCTATTTAAAGTAAGTTTAAAGTGTATAAAATAAATAAAAAATCGTATAACTAACAAAAAAAAGAAGGGATTTAAGTATTTATGTCTAATTTATAAACATTAAGTATGTTTAAGTGGAAAATGGAGGTATAAAATGTCACAAAATGAAGTATATGGATTGCTAAAAAAATCTATGAATGTAACTGTTGAGGCTAATAAGGTTATTGCTAATAATATTGCAAATGTAAATATAAAAAACTATAAGAGATATTATGTTCCCTTCGAACAGGTTATGGAAGAGTCAACAGCTAATGGTAATTTAAAAACTACAAATGAAAAACATATAGGTATTGGAAGCAAAGATGTACAAGTTAAAAGAGATGACAGTGCATCTATGCGGGAAGATGGTAATAACGTGGATATTGAAACAGAAATGACAAGTCAAGCTGCTAATACTATGATGTATGAATCTTTAGTTAGATTTGCCAGTGGAAAGCTAAATAGTACAAGTAGAGTTATAAAAGGAGGGAACTAAAAGTGGAGGCATTTAGAGGAATGAGAATTTCAGCTAGTGGTCTTACTGCAGAAAGATTAAGAATGGATACTATCTCTTCTAATATTGTTAATGCAGGAACTACTAGAGGAAAAGATGGGAAACCTTATGTAAGAAAGATTGCTATGTTTCAAGAGAACTTAAAGGAAGCCTACAATAAAAGCAATGGAAAAGTAGAGGACAAGTTAAATGGAGTTAAAGCAGTTGGCATTGTAGATGATGAATCAGAACTTATTAAAGTATATAATCCAAGTCATCCAGATGCGGATGAAGAAGGATTTGTAACTATGCCAAATGTAAATATCTCCAATGAAATGGTGGAGTTAATAGCATCAAGTAGAGCTTATGAAGCCAATGTCAATGCAATGAACGCACAAAAAAGTATGTTTTTAAAAACTTTAGAAATAGGTAAATAAAAGATGGGAGTAGTACTTTATGATGAACAATTACATACCAAATGCAACAATTTTTCAAAATGAGCTAAGGGAAATTTATGGGGTAAAAGAAAAGGATACTGAAGAGAATAGCACTTCAAGTGGCACAGGATTTGCAGCTGTTATAAAGGATGAATTGCAAAAAGTCAACGATCTACAAGTTGAAGCAGATAACAATGTAACAGGATATATTGCAGGAGAAAAAAGTATCCATGAAGTAGTATTAGCTACAGAAGAGGCATCTATGTCCCTAGAGCTTGCTATTCAAATAAGAAATAAGCTAGTTGATGCTTATAAGGAATTTAATAATATGCAAGTATAATGGGGGTAAGGATTAGATGAGTAAGCTATCGGAGCTAATGAAGAAGATAAAAGATAAGTGGAATTCCATGTCGAAAACTAGAAAGATAGCTTTAGTGATAATTGCGGTGGTGACTTTTATAGCAGTAGGAACACTACTTTATGTATCACTTAAACCAAAGTATACAGTTTTATTTTCAAATATGGATTCCCAAGATTCAGGAAAGATTATAGCCAATCTAGAGGGCAAAGGAACTAAGTACAAAATAGAAGGAAATTCTATTTTAGTTGAAAAGTCTCAAGTGGATAAACTGAGAATGGAAATGCTGTCAGAGGTTCAAATAACAGAAGGAAGCCAAGGCTTCGAACTTTTTGATAAGGGTAGCATTGGGGCTACAGATGAAGAATCAAGAATAATGTATCAAAGAGCACTTTCTGGAGAACTTGAAAGAACTATAAAGGGTTTTGAAGAAGTTGAGGCTGCAAAAGTAAACTTAGTTTTACCAAACAACTCAGCCTTTGTAACTAAACCAACTCCTGCTAGTGCTTCAGTAACGGTAAAGTTAGTGCCAGGAAATGAACTTTCACCAGAGCAAGTTAAAGCTATTGTACACTTAGTAACAGGTAGTGTGGAAAACTTAGATAAGGAAGACGTTACAATAGTATCAGACAATCTAAAGTTATTAACGGAAGGTTTGTTTGATAATGAAAAAGGAACCCAGGCTACTAGTACAGAAAATCAAATTGATTCAACTAAAAAAGTTGAGAAAGAATATGAAAAGAAAATCTTAAATGTATTAGAACCGATATATAAAGATAATGTAAAAGTATCTGTAAATGCACAGCTCAATTTTGACGCTGTAAAGCAGAATAATGTTACATATGATCCAAAGGGATCCGCAGTAGTAAGTGAGCATATTATTAAAGACAATAGTAAGGGTACTGAAAATACTTCAGGAAGTACTGTAGATAATAATATGACTAATGAGCAAGATGCAGAAAAAGATACTGAAAAAGCAGGTTATTCGGAAGAAACAAGAAATTTTAATAATACTAAGAGTGAAGAAACAGTTGTGAAGGCACCAGGTCAATTGGAGAGAATTACCACATCTGTAGTTGTAAATGGAGATATAGATAATGCAACTAAGAATACTATAAAAAATTTAATATCTGATGCCATTGGTTTTAATGAGGCACGAGGTGATGGAATTTCAGTTGAAAGTTTAGCCTTTAATGATGATTATAAAACACAAGCTGAAGAAGAAATTAAGGCTATGAAGGAAGCCGAAGCAAAATCTAGAAGGATTAAGCTTATTGCTTTAGGAGTAGGAGCAGTTATAGCACTTATACTTATTATTGTAGTTGTTTCTATTATTAGAAGTAAGAGAAAAGAAGATGAAGAAGAAGATGAAGAGGCTATAGAAGGGCTAGATGTAGTTATAGGAGATGAAACTTTAGAAACAGTGGCGGATTTATACAAAGATTTAGATTTAGAAGCAGAAACTGAAAGAGAAAAGATCATGAAAGAAGTTAAAAAATATGCAGAAAAGAAACCTGAACAGGTAGCGGATATTATAAAATCATGGATGACTGATGAAGAAGGGAGATAGTAATGGCTAAAACAGAAAAATTTACAGGTATTCAAAAGGCAGCAATATTATTTATCTCTTTGGGACCAGATGCATCTGCAGCAATAATAAAAAGATTAAATGAAAGAGATATACAAAAGATAACCTATGAGATTGCTAATATGTCTTCGGTTAAAGCTGAAGACAGACAAGCTATTTTAGATGAGTTTATGGAATTAAATAAGGCTAAGGATTATATTCTTGAAGGTGGAGTAGAGTATGCTAGAAGTGTTTTATCAAAAGCTTTAGGAACTCAAAAGGCCAACGATATTCTAGAGAGAGTTACAGAGTTTTCACAGCAGTTTAGACCTTTTTCTATTGCTAGAAAAGCTGATGCAACTCAGCTTATGAATGTAATTTCAGGAGAACATCCTCAGACTATAGCATTAATACTTTGTCATCTACAGCCGGACAAAGCAGGACAGATAATGTCTGCACTTCCATCTGAATTGCAGAGTGAAGTTGCTTTTAGAGTTGCCACTATGAATAATATATATCCGGTGGTAGTGAAGGAAATTGAAGAGGTATTAAATAGTAAGCTATCTTCAGTGGTTACTAGTGAAAGTAGTGTTATAGGAGGAGTTCAATCTTTAGTTAATATACTTAACCAAGTTGATAGGACTACAGAGAAAAACATTACAGAAGGTCTTGAAAGGGAAGATATGGAACTTGCAGATAAAGTTAAGGAATCTATGTTTGTATTTGAGGATATTATTACTATCAATGATGTGGAAATTCAAAGAATTTTACGTGAAGTTGATAATAAAGAGCTATGTATGGCTCTAAAGGGTACTTCAGAACAAGTAATAGAAACTATATCAAGAAACCTTTCAAAACGTGCAGCAGCGACATTGAAAGAAGATATGGAATTCTTAGGACCTGTAAGACTTATGGATGTTGAAAAAGCTCAGCAAAAAATTGTTGCGTTAATTAGAAGACTAGATGAAGCTGGAGAAATAACAATTGTAAGAGGTGGAGACGATGCACTCATCTTATAGGGTAATAAAAAGTGTTAATGTATGTGAAAATGGAACCAAGGCAATAGATACAGACTTTTATATAGAGCCAGCTCCAATAGTAGAGGAGACTATAGACCTTGATGATACTAATCCTAGGAGCATGGAGGAGTATCTAAAACTAAAGAAAAAAGGTGAAGAAATAGTTAAAAATGCCCATAAAGAAGGCGAAGCTATTCTTGCAGATGCAAAGGAAAAAGTAGAAGAGCTCCTATATGAAGCCAAGGAAGATGGATTTAATAAGGGTTATGAAGAAGGCAATAGTATTGGTTATAAAGAGGGCTATGACAAGGCTTATGATGAAGGAGTAAAAAAAGGTGAAGAAATAATTCAAAATGCAAATTTTATTCTTTATCAAGCTAAGGAAGAGTATGATAAATTTCTTAAGTCTAAGGAAATGGGCATTAGAAAAATTATTGTAAATGCCGTAGAAAATATGCTTAAAAAGGAGCTTGAAAGTAAGGAAGCACTAAATGGATTACTTTTCAACATCCTATCTGAAGAGAAAAATGCCAAGATGATAATTATAAGGGTAGCGCCTAACTATTTAGAAGAAATAGAGACAAAGATAGAAGAATTCAAGCATAGTATGGGCATCAGAGGAGAAGTAGTGGTTTTACAGGATAATTATTTAGATTATGGAACCTTAGTTGTTGAAAAGGATGATGGAAAAACCACCTTTACTATTAAGGGGAGCATAGAGAAGCTAAAGGAAATTCTCATGGAAGCATAGAGGAAGATGGTATTATGATTAATTTGAATATAGGAGACATTGAAAAAAGTATTAGTAAAACAAATTTTAATCATATGGAAGGCGTAGTTAAAAACATAATAGGTCTTACCATTGAAGTAAAAGGAGTTAAGGGTTTTGTAGGGGAAATTTTCCACATATATAATGAGGAAAATAAAACTATAGTCTGTGAAGTAGTAGGTTTTAAAGATGGGAATTTAATTCTTATGCCCCTTGGAAATCTAATAGGAATATCTCCTGGATGTAGAGTCGAGAGGACAGGAAAGCAGTTAAGTATAAAGTGTTCAGATGAACTTTTAGGAAGAGTTTTAGATGGAATTGGGAATCCTTTAGATGAAAAGGAATTGTATCTTTATAGGAACTATCCCTTGGAAGCTATGCCACCAGACCCATTGAAGAGAAGAAGGATTAAAGAAGTTCTTCCTACAGGGGTAAGAGCCATTGATGGATTTCTTACTTGCGGTGAAGGACAAAGGATTGGTATCTTTGCTGGTTCAGGGGTAGGAAAAAGTACTACTCTGGGAATGATTGCTAGAGAAGCTAAGGCTGATGTAAATGTAATATCCCTAATAGGAGAAAGAGGTAGAGAGGTTTTAGATTTTATAGAAAAAGATCTAGGTCCAGAAGGGTTAAAGAAATCTGTAGTAGTATGTGCTACATCTGATCAACCAGCTCTTGTTAGGCTAAAGGGTGCATTTACTGCTACAGCCATTGCGGAATACTTTAGAGATAAAGGATTAAAGGTTATTCTTATGATGGATTCTGTGACACGTTTTGCTATGGCGCAAAGGGAAATTGGTCTTGCTATAGGAGAGCCTCCAGCTACTAAAGGATATACTCCTTCGGTTTTTGCAATGTTACCTAAACTTCTTGAGCGTAGCGGTATGTCTGATAAAGGATCTATTACAGCTTTTTATACCGTCCTTGTTGATGGAGATGACTTTAATGAACCAATTGCAGATGCGGTAAGAGGTATTTTAGATGGACATATTGTATTAAGCCGTGAGTTAGCTACTAAAAATCATTATCCAGCCATAGATGTACTTAAAAGTGTATCTAGACTTATGCCAGAAATTGCAGAGGAAATCCATATAAAGGCTGCCTCACTTGCTAGAGATTTAATGGCCTCTTATAAAGAAGCAGAAGATTTAATAAATCTAGGAGCTTATGTAAAGGGAAGTAATTCTAAAATAGATATGGCCATTGAGTATATAGATAGTATAAATGGATTTTTAACTCAAGAAATAAAAGAAGGTTGCGAAATTGAAGCTAGTAAAGACATGCTTATTAATATGTTTAAATAAAGGTGGTGTAAATTTTGGGACAAACTTATAAGTTTAAATTACAAAGGTTATTGGACTTAAGAGAAAAAGAAGAAGATGGTAAAAAAATAGTTTTTATGGAGGCCCTTAGGGATAAGAACAGGGTAGAAGAAGAACTTAAAAGTCTAGAGGATAGCTTCCAAAGATACTCTACTGTGAATAATAACATGAGTGTAACTGAAAGAAAAATTCAGCATCATTATTTAAATCTATTAAATAGTACTATTGATATTACACAAGAAAAGCTTAAAACTGATGAAGAAAGAGTGAAGCTCACTAGGAAAGAATTAGTTACTGCTCAAGTAAATAAAAAGATTGTAGGCATATTAAAAGATAAGGATCAGGCAGCATTTATAAAAGAAGAAAATCGAATAGAACAAATTCAAAATGATGAATTTGCACTTTATGGATTTATACGTGAGTGTGGGAGGCGATAAATTTGATGGAAATGGCACAATTTAGTGTTGGAAATGACCTGTATAAAGGCAGTAGTACTAGTGATAAAGTTAAAAAGCCTGAAGGAAATAAAGGATATTCTAATAAGGAATTTTCCAAGGAACTTAAAAACTACAGTACAGATAATGAAAGCTCTAAAACTAAATCAGTAAATTCTATTAAGCAAGAAAAAGTTAAAGAGCCTTCAAAGGATTACATATTGAGCTCTGAGGAAGTTCATGAAGGTGAAAAGCTAAGTACCTCAGAAGATATGCAGTCACTAATAAATCTAATAATAGCTCTTTTGAATAAGAAGGATCCTTCTAAGGCTGAAATGGTTTCTTCTGATCTTATTAGTGGAAATGAAGGTAAAGTGGAACTACAACCTTTATTAGACCTTTTAGGAAGTGAAAAAAGTGCAAATGGGCTATTAGAATTATTAAGGGAAGCATCAATTAATAGTGACATGAAAAATAAACTTACAGAGTTATTAACTTTAATTAATGAAGATATTACTGATCTAGACAATAGTAGTGAAAGTCTTATGAAACTATTAACAGCAGAAGAAGGTATAGATAATGATGATCTAATAAGTCAGTTACAAAAAATAGTTTCAATGAAGGATGATAATAAAGAAGATGAGCCTTTAAATATACCTAGAAGAATAGAACTGGAAACTAATGTTATAGAAAAAAGTAGTGTAGTAGCTGTAGTAGAAGATAATGAAGAAAGTAGTAGTAAAGATAGTAAGTTTTCAAAAGAAACAGCTATTTTGAATAAAGTAATTAATGGTGAAGAGAAGGATTCAAAGGTTACAAGAGCTGCTGATTTTATGTCATACTTTGAAAATAGTGTACAAAAATCAGGAGAAGTATCTAGTGAAAAGCCTATAGCTATTACAAAGAGTGATCTTAATAATGATGTGATAAAAGCTTTATCATACATGGATAAAAATGGGGTTAAGGATTTAACTGTAAAGATTTATCCTAAAGAGTTAGGTGAAATATCTATATCTGTAAGTATGGAACAAGGTGCTTTAAAGGCAATGATTAAGGCTACATCAAAAGAAACTGTAGAGATGTTAGCTTTAGGACTTAAGGACATAAATGAAAAGTTAAATGGAAACAACATAAAAATACAATCAGTAGATATAGGACTTTATGAAGAGGATACTACCTATTTTGCTCATGAAAACAGCCAAGGCAAAGCATATGAAAATGGTGGACAAAGAGGTAGTGAAAAGGGTAGACAAGGTTCAGAGGTGAATATAGTTGAAGAGGATGTTATATCTGAAGCTAATGTGAAAGCCTCTAATGAGATAGATTTACTAGTTTAGGAGATGATGAAATGGCAATATCAACTAATAATACAACAGCACCTTGGGTTGAAGGGAACAAAACTAAAAATGGTACACCTATTGTAAAACCAGGGGCAGAACTTGACAAAAATTCTTTCTTTAAAATATTAGCTGCTGAGCTTTCTAATCAGGACCCAACTCAATCACAAGATACTACTGCATATGTCTCACAGTTAGCTCAATTTACAACCCTTGAACAGATGAGTTCATTAAATTCTACAATGACTCTTTCTTCTGCACAAGGATTAACTGGAAAATTTGTAGCTTTAGATGCATTAGATGCTAATGGAGTACCTCAGTGTGGCGTAGTTAGAGCTGTGTATAAACATAAGGGAGACGTTTATGTTACTGTGGAAGGTGTAGATGGAAAGTATACAGATTATGAATATAGTCAAGTTACAGATGTCATTGATTCAGGAGATCCAAATATGGATAACTTAACCTTCTCTAATGCAGTAACATTGATGGGTAAAATTGTTGAAATAGCACTGCCAGCAGATACATCTGTAGAAAAGCCTAAGGGAGATGGCAAGGAAGAAGAAAAGCCAGTAAAGCCTAAGAGTATTACAGGTAAAGTGCTAGAAGTATATAGGGATGCAGAAGGTATCAAGCTTAAGGTTGAAGTTGAAGTTGATGGAAAAATAGAAATTAGAGATTACTTATTTGACTCTGTAATTGGAGTAAAAGGTTAATAAAATTATATTAAAAAATAGAGAATCGGAGGGATAGTATAATATGCTAAATTCAATGTACTCAGGGATATCAGGTTTAGGAGCAAATCAAAAAAAGTTAGATGTAATAGGAAATAACGTGGCTAACTCAGGAACTACTTCCTTTAAATCATCTTCAGTTACTTTTCAAGATAGTATGTATCAAAGTTATAAGGGAGCATCAGGTCCAGGATTAAACTTAGGAGGAGTTAACCCTTCTAGAGTTGGTATGGGAGTTTCTATACAAAGTATAGTAACAAATATGGCTCAAGGAAGTCTGCAACCAACAGGAAGACCTTATGATGTAGCTGTAGATGGAACAGGATATTTTATAGTAGCTAAAGGAAAAGAAAATGGCACAATAACAGTTAATCCAGATCAAAGTATGGAATCTACAACTTTAGAGAGTTTTTATACAAGAGATGGTTCATTTAAGGTAGATAGTAAGGGAAATCTTCTAAATTCTAATGGATATAGAATTATGGGTTATGCTATAAGTGATGGAACAGCAACATCTCCATTAGGTGGAATAGTTAATTATGTAGATGGAGAATCTGAAAACTTAAATGCTAATCAAAATGAATTAGTAGCACTTAAAATACCAGAGACTGTTTCTAAGCTGGTAACTGATAAAGATGGAAATCCAGAAGTAGATGCTGGTGGAAATCCAACAGGAAGAAGGGAAGATGTTAGAATTCAAGGTTTCTCTATAGAAAATGATGGATTAATTAAGGCTGTTCTTGCTGATGGTAGTACCACTGTTCTTGGACAAGTTGCTATGGCGTCATTTACCAACAATGAAGGTCTTGAGCAAAAGGGAAATAATATGTATTCTCCTTCAGCAAACTCAGGAAATCCATTAGCTAGAGTTGGTAAATATACTGATAAAGCTGCTTTAGGTGCAAGAGAAGACAATGGTAAAGCTTATGGACAAGTTTTAAATGGATTTTTAGAGATGTCAAATGTTGATTTATCTGCACAGTTTACAGATATGATAGTTGCAACTCGTTCTTTCCAAGCTTGCGGTAAAATCATCACAACTGCAGACGAAATATTACAAGAACTTGTAAATTTAAAAAGATAATCTATTTAAATATGTAAATGTGATTTTTCTTAGGCTAAGACGGTGCTTATATTGATCTTAGCTTAAGTAAATTTACTATATCATAGGAGGTATAGGAGAATATGATAGAGGTTAATCCCTTAAATGGAAACAAATTTATTCTTAATAGTAATCACATTGAAAAAATTGAAGAAATCCCAGAGACAGTAATTACCTTAGTCAATGGAAAAAAGTATTTAGTTAAAGAAAGTTCTAAAGAAATAGTTGATAAGGTTATAGAATTTAGACGAAAATACTGGGCAAATGTACGGTTGGAGGAAAGTAATGAAGAAGAATGATATGTTAACAGCTATAGGTTTTGTGATTGCAATTGTTCTTGTATTTTATGGAATGCTAAATGGAGGATCGTTAAAGCTATTCTTTGATGTACCGTCCTTAGCTATAACAGTAGGAGGGTCCTTCGGTGCACTTTTAATGTCTTATCCAATGAATGAAATAAAAAGATTTATCAAGGTTGCAGCACAAGCTTTCAAAGAAGATGGAACATCTAAGGTAGATAATATTGCGCTATTTGTTAATTTATCTAAAAAAGCTAGAAGAGATGGACTACTTTCTTTAGAAGAGGATATACAAGAGATTAGTAACGAGTTTGTTAAAAAAGGCTTAAATATGATAGTTGACGGTATTGAACCTGAATCTATTAGAGAAGTTATGACTTTAGAAATTAAAGAATTAGAAAAAAGACATGAAGATGCAGCATCTATGTTCACAACTTGGGGAGCATATGCTCCAGCCATGGGTATGATTGGAACATTGATTGGACTTATTCAAATGCTTGCTAACCTATCAGATGCAGACAACTTAGCATCAGGTATGGGTAAGGCTCTTATTACAACTTTTTATGGATCAATGCTTGCTAACTTAGTTGTACTTCCTATAGCAGGAAAGCTAAATTATAAAACATCTAAGGAAGTAAACCAAATGGAAATGATGATTGAAGGAGTACTTTCTATACAATCAGGAGTAAACCCAAGGGTAATTGAAGATAAAATGATAGTATATTTATCACCAGAGGATAGAGTAAAGTATTTAAGTAGTGTTAATCAAGG
Organism: Clostridium sp. UBA4395; assembly: GCF_002390995.1. Lineage (NCBI taxonomy): Bacteria > Bacillati > Bacillota > Clostridia > Eubacteriales > Clostridiaceae > Clostridium > Clostridium sp. UBA4395. The sequence continues at coordinate 61,247 of NZ_DGRF01000050.1, read as the reverse complement.
AGAGTAGGTGAATAATTATGGCCAAGAAAGACATAAAAACTGATGGGTGGTTAGCTACTTATGCAGATACTGTTACTTTGCTATTAACCTTCTTTGTTTTACTTTATTCACTATCAACTATAGACTCACAAAAATTTCAGCAGATAGCTGTAGCCATGCAAAGTGCTTTTAGTGGTAAGGCTGATAGGTCCATACTTGAATTTAACTCAAGTAGTGGTGATGTACCTATAGTTGGAAAGCCACAGCTTACAGTGGAAGACATTCAAGAAAATGAAGACTTGGAAATTTTAGAGGATGTATTAACTTATATTAAGGAAAATGATTTAGAGAATGATGTTCAAATATATGAAGATGAAAAAGGTCTTAATATCCAGATGAAGGATTCGGTGCTTTTTGATACTGGAAAGGCAGAACTAAGGTCAGATAGTAAAAACGTATTAGACAAGGTTAGTGACTTAATTGGAAAGGTAGATAACAAGATTATAATTGAAGGTCATACAGACAATGTACCAATTAACACACCAGCTATGCCAAATAACTGGCACCTATCTTCTGCTAGAGCATTAAGCGTACTGGATTATTTTCTTGGTAGTAAAAAGATTTTAAATCCTCAAAGGTTTTCAGCTCAGGGGTGTGGAGAGTATAGACCTATAGCTAAAAATGATACAGATGAAGGTCGAGCTAAAAATAGAAGAGTTAATATTATAGTTGTAACTAATGTAAAGGAGCAGTAAAATGAACAAAAAAAATAGCAAAGGTAATGAGTTAGAAAAAGAAAAGGGCGGAAGTTCTAAATTGGTTCTAGTTATAGTAACCGCTATAGTAATATTTGCACTTATAAGTGGAGCTGTATTTGTTGGATATACCATTGCAACAAAGAATGTAGGTAAAAATAGTAATGGCACTAGTGAAAGTAATGTAGTAGAAAAGGAAGCTACCTTAAATTTAGACGAGTTCTTAGTAAATTTAAGTGATGAGGGAAAGTCTAAATTTGTAAAGGTGAAAATTTCCTTAGGTTCGAATTTAGAGAATAAGGATTTGCAAGAAGAACTTACAGCAAAGATTCCACAAATAAGAGACTGTATAAATAAGGTATTAAGAGCTAAGAAATCTACGGATTTCAAAACAGAGGGAGATGCTTTATTAAAAGAAGAGATAGTCGTAAAGGCAAATGAGCTTTTAAATAGTGGTAAGATAACCAATATTTACTTCACAGATATAATTGTTCAATAGGTGACATATGGATAGTCAATTGATTTTAACCTTATTAAAACTTGTAATATTTTTCCCATTAGTTATAGGATTAATTCTTTGGCTAGGGAAGACTGTTGAGAAATATAGTCACGTAAACAGAAAATCTACAATGAGAGTAGTAGAGAGACTAACCATTAGTAAGGATAACTCTCTTCTCATTGTAAAGATAAGAGATAAATTTTATTTAGTAACTTCAGCTCAAGGAAAAATAGAAATTGTAGAAGAAGTTGCAGGGGAAGATTATGAAGAAATTGAAATGATTAAATTTAAGAATAGTAGTGAGTTAAAACAAATTTTTAAAGACAAGTATCTTAAATGGAGAAAGTAAAATATTATTTTAGGAATAAAGGGATAATACATATGAAAAAATTTGATCTAAAAAAGTTTATAAAACCCATAACGCTAATACTACTGGTGTTTTGTGTTATTTCAATTAGTAGTAAAGTAGCTTATGCTACTGGAGATACCATGCCAATTCCAGATATAAATATATCCTTTGGTGATGGTGATGCAAAAACTCCTACTGAATATGTGGACAATATAAAATTATTACTAGTACTAACAGTACTTACAATACTTCCATCAATCCTTATAATGACCACAGGATTTATAAGAATTGTAACAGTACTTTCTTTCTTTAAGAGTGCTATAGGAGCTACATCACTGCCAAAACAAATAATTGTTGGGTTGTCCTTATTTTTAACGTTCTTTGTAATGGCACCTACCTTTTCAGAAATTAATGAAAAGGCAGTTCAGCCTTATATGAAGGAAGAAATAACAATGGATGTTGCTATAGATAAAGGGATAAAGCCCATGAGGGAATTTATGTTAAAGCAAACTAGAGTAAAAGATTTAAAGTTGTTTCTTGAAGCTGGAAAGGTAGAGGACGCTGTTAAAGTAGAAAAGGATGCAGATGGTAAGGAAACTTATAATTATGATGATGTTCCACTTTATACAATTGTACCAGCCTTTGTTATAAGTGAGTTAAGAACAGCCTTTGAAATAGGATTTTTGTTATTTATACCATTTATATTGGTGGACATTGTAACAGCTAGTGTTCTTATGTCTATGGGTATGTTTATGTTACCGCCAGCTATGATTTCTCTGCCATTTAAATTACTTTTATTTGTATTAGTAGATGGATGGAATTTGTTAAGTCAATCCTTAATACTAGGATTTTAGAGAGGTGATGTAATATGACACAGACTATGGTGGTTGCAATATTACAGGATATGGTGAAGACAGCTTTAATGGCAGCTGGACCAATACTACTTACAGCTACGGCAGTAGGTCTTTTGATAAGTATATTTCAAGCCACAACTCAGATACAAGAACAAACTTTAACCTTTGTACCTAAAATAATAGCTGTGGCAATAGTGGGAATAATTACTGCCACATTTATAGGAAACACAGTGATAGGTTTTACTCAAAGAATTTTTTCAATAATTTCTAATATAGGAGCTTAGGTGGGATAACGTTGGTAGATATTTTAATGTTTATAGCTTTTTTAATGGTGTTTATGAGGATAACATCCTTGATTTTTACAGTGCCAACCTTTTTCCCAACAGGAACACCAAATATAGCAAAGATTGGTGTAGGACTTATTATATCCATGATTTTATCTCCCATAATCAGTACTGAAGCATTACCAGAAATAAGTAATATGTTTGTTTTAATAGTGCTTATAGGTAAAGAAGTAATTATAGGAATATGTCTAGGATATATAGTAAATTTACTGTTTAGTGTTGTACAAATGGCAGGACAAATTATGGATTTTTCCATGGGCTTTTCTATGATGAGCCTATTTGACCCAGTTGCAGGTGAAAACATATCAGTAATGGGAAGGTTGATGTACTGGATTTGTCTTGCTGTATTTATGTTAGTTGATGGACATCTTATTTTAGTGCAGTGTCTTATAGATAGTTTTACTTCAGTTCCTGTAGGGACTGTAACCTTTAATAAAGAAATTTTGGGATATATTATTCAAGTTGTATTTGAATTTTTTACTATTGGGATTAAGATTGCAGTGCCAATAATGCTTATAATACTTATGACGGAAATTGTATTGGGATTGGTATCAAGAGTTATGCCTCAGCTTAATGCTATGATACTAGGAATGCCAATCAAGATTTTTGTTGGACTTGCAACCTTTGTAATTTCTATTCCTTTAATTATGAAAATTATAGCTTCAAATTTTGGTGCTATTAAGCATATATTCTCGGAAATATTCACTATGATGCCCTTTATATTAATTTCCGCATCTAATGATAGTGGAGATAAAACGGAAAAACCTACTCCTAAAAAGCTTCAAGATGCTAAGAAAAAAGGTCAAGTAGCTAAAAGTAAGGAATTATCTTCTGCCTTAACTCTTTTAGCAGCTACTTTAGTTATAGCTATCTTAAGTAGCTTTGTGCTAAAGGTATTAAGCTCCAGTATGACAAAGTATCTAGGGAGCTACTTAAATTTTCAATTAAGTGAGGAGAGTTTAGTAGAACTTTTAATAAAGGTATTCATAGATATATTTAAAATATTTATACCAGTGGCAGTTCCTATTATGGTTATAGGCGTAATTGGATCAATAATTCAAACGGGTTTTATATATACTGGAGATCCATTAAAACCTAAGTTTAGCAAACTAAATCCTATAAGTGGATTTAAAAGAATGTTTTCTATAAGATCCTTAGTGGATTTAGTAAAAAATTTGAGTATTGTTTCTATTGTAGGATATATAGGATATAAGTTTGTTATAGATAATTACTATAGTCTTTTGAACTTTGGAAATCTTAAAACAGGAACAATACTTACTGAATTGGCTAGTTTAATAATTAATGTTTTTGTTAAAGTTGGGATAGCTTTATTAATAATAGGATGCATAGATTTTTTATATCAGAAATTCCAACATAATAAGGATTTAAAAATGACTAAACAAGAGATAAAGGAAGAATATAAACAACAAGAAGGAGACCCTATAGTTAAGGGGAAAAGAAAACAAAAGCAAAGAGAAATGGCTATGAGAAGAATGATGCAATCAGTACCAGATGCTACTGTTGTAATTACAAACCCAACTCACATTGCGGTGGCTTTGAAATATAAAGAAAATAGTGGAAAAGCACCGATAGTTGTGGCAAAGGGCAGTGAGTATGTGGCGTTAAAGATTAAGGAAAAGGCTATTGAAAATAATGTACCAATTATAGAAAATAAACCATTAGCTAGACTCATGTTCAAAGAAGTGGATTTAGATAAGGAAATTCCCTTTGATATGTATAAAGCAGTGGCAGAAATATTAGTATTAGTTTATAAAATGAAGAAATAACGTAAAAAAGGATGATAATTATGCTTAAAGATAAGGGATTTAGTATTAAGAATAACTTAGATATAATAGTAGCATTTGGGGTAATTCTTATTGTACTAATGATAATTATACCATTGCCCCCAGAAATACTTGATTTTTTCTTTGCCATTAATATTTCAATATCTATAATTATAATGTTACTTACAATGTTTACTACAAATGTATTACAATTATCAGTATTTCCAACATTATTACTTGTAACTACTCTATTTAGATTAGCACTAAATGTATCCTCTACTAGACTAATTTTAGGACAAGCAGATGCAGGAAAAATAGTGCAGGCTTTTGGAGAGTTCGTAATTGGTGGTAACTATTTTGTTGGAATAATAATATTTTTAATTATTGTTATTATACAGTTTTTAGTTATAACTAGTGGTGCTGGAAGAGTATCTGAGGTTTCAGCAAGATTCACCTTAGATGCAATGCCAGGAAAACAGATGAGTATAGATGCAGATTTAAATGCAGGAATGATTACAGAAGAAGATGCTAGGAAAAAGAGACTTGACCTTCAAAGGGAAGCAGATTTTTATGGAGCTATGGATGGTGCATCTAAATTTGTTAAAGGTGATGCCATAGCAGGTATTATAATTACTATAATAAATATTTTAGGCGGTATTGTTATAGGGGCAGTAATGATGGATATGAGTATAGGCGAAGCTGCTGCTAAGTTTACACAACTCACCATAGGAGACGGACTTGTAAGTCAATTACCTGCACTGTTAATTTCTACAGCTTCGGGTATCTTAGTTACTCGTTCAGGAAGTGATGATAACTTTGGAACACAGGTTTCATCACAATTGACAGCATTTCCAGTAGTTATAGCAATTGCATCTCTAGTACTATTTATTCTTGGATTAATTCCAGGAATGCCTACACTAGTATTCTTTGCTCTATCTGCAGCAGCTGGAACAAGTGCATACCTAATGTATAAGGATGAAAAGCAACAAGCTAAGCAGAAGATAGAAATAGAAGAAAAGGAAATTGTAGAGAGTGAGAGTAGAGAGCCAGAAAATGTGATGAATTTAATTTCTGTTGAGCCATTAGAGGTAGAAATAGGCTATGGACTTATTCCTATGGCTGATGAATCCTCAGGAGGAGATTTGTTGCAGAGAATCTCATCAGTGAGAAGACAATGTGCTATAGAGATGGGAATTGTGGTTCAACCTATTAGAATTAGAGACAATCTGCAAATTAGAAATAATGAATATGTAATAAAAATAAGAGGAACAGTGATAGCTAGAGCGGACATAATGCCAAGCATGTTTTTATGTATGAATCCTTCTGGAGAAGATATAAATATGCAGGGAATAAAGACCATAGAGCCTACCTTTGGAATAGATGCTCTATGGATAAATAAGGATCAAAGAGAAGATGCAGAGATAAAGGGACTTACTGTGGTAGATCCAACTACAGTTATGGTTACTCATCTTACGGAAACTATTAAAGCTCATTCTTATGAACTTCTTGGACGTCAAGAAACTAAAGTTATTTTAGATTCTGTAAAGGAAAAGTATCCTACTGTGGTAGAGGAACTTGTACCAGATCTTATGACCATAGGAGAAATTCAAAAGGTTTTACAAGGACTTTTAAAAGAGAAGGTATCTATAAAAGACATGGTAACTATATTAGAATGTCTTGCTGATAATTCACGAAATACTAAGGATATTGAAATGTTAACGGAATATGTGAGATTTTCACTAAGTAGAACTATTTGCAATGATCTAGTGGATGATGAACATAGAATTACAGCAGTAACCATATCTCCAGATATAGAAAAACTAATAGGAAGTAATATCCAAAAATCTATGCAGGGTTCTTTCCCAGCAATAAATCCAGATATTACAACAGAGATATTTAATAGTATTAAGGTAATGTTAGAAAGTACCCACTTTCCAACTAATATACCTATAATTCTAGTTTCTCCAAGAATTAGGCCAGCATTTAGAAAGCTTATAGAAATGGTATTTCCAAGTATTGTAGTATTGTCTTTAAATGAAATACCTAATGATGTAGAGATAAGGACCGAAGGAGTTGTATCTATCTAATGATTATAAAGAAATATGTAGCTTCTACCATGAAGGAAGCATTAAGTAAGATAGGTAAGGAGTTAGGCAAAGATGCTGTAATTATAAGTCAGAGAGCTATAAGAAAGCCTGGTATTAAAGGGTTGTTTTCTCCTAAAGTAGTGGAGATAACCGCAGCTGTTGAATCTAAATCTAATGATTTAGGTTGGGATGATAAAGAAATAAACAGTAAGAGTATTTTACCAGTAGATATAATGGAAAATGATGAATTGGAGCTAAGACAAGAAGTTGAAACAATGAAGAGTCTTATAAATTCCTATTTTTCTACTCAAAGCAATAATTCTATAAATGAGGAAATTAAATTAGAAGAATTAGATAACAAAAACAAAGAAGAAAGTGAGTTGCAACAAGAAAAGGCTAGTGATAGTGAAATTTATTTTAAAGAAGCCAAGGAAAGACTTAGAGAATTAGATGTATCTAAAGATATAGTTGAAGAATTAATAGAAACTATAAAAATAAATAAACAAGTGTCTTCCATTGATGAAATCATGAATGGAATTAAAGAGGAACTTGGCGCTATTATAAAAATAGATTCTAGTGAAATAAATGGAACCATAGCTTTAGTGGGTCCTACAGGAGTAGGAAAAACTACAACTATAGCGAAGCTAGCAGGGGAGCTAGCTCTTGTAAAAAAGAAAAAGGTAGGTTTAATTACTGTAGATACCTATAGAATAGGAGCAGTAGAACAGTTAAAAACCTATGCAGATATTATGAATATTGATTTTAAAGTGGTATTTTCATTAGCTGAGATGGAAGAAGCTATAAACTCAATGAAAGACTGTGATGTGATCTTATTAGATACTACTGGCAGGAGTAGTAAAAATACTATGCAAGTATTAGAATTGAAGGCTTTTCTAGATAGGGCTAAGGTGGATAATGCTTATTTAGTAGTCAGTGCTACTACTAAGAGTGGTGACATGGACATCATAGCTAATGGATTTTCTAATATAAATTACAAGGGACTAATACTAACTAAGTTAGATGAGACTTCAACTTATGGTTCCATACTAAATATATGTAGAAGGACTCAGGTTCCTATTAAATTTATCACTGTAGGCCAGAATGTACCAGATGATATAAAGGTACCATTGGAGGATGAGATAATAAAATTGGTGTTAGGGGAAAATAGTATATGTTAGACCAGGCTTCAAGATTAAGACAAATGGTATTTGAAAAGCAAGATACTATGGAAGAAAGCAATAATAATACTAAAATCTTTACTATAACTTCCGGTAAGGGGGGGGTAGGGAAGAGTAATATGGTAATTAATTTAGCAATTTCTCTTAAAAAACTAGGGAAAAAGGTCTTAGTACTAGATGCAGATTTAGGTATGGGCAATGTAGATGTTTTAATAGGGACTATACCTAGATATACCATTTTTGATATAATATTAAATAATAAATCTGTTAATGAGGTAGTAATAAATGGACCTTTAGGTATAAAAATTTTATGTGGAGGTACAGGACTTTCTAGATTAGATGACTTAAATAGGTGGCAAAGAGAAGTTTTAATTAATAAGTTAGGAGAAATAAAAGATTTTGACTATATATTAATTGATACAGGAGCAGGCATAAATAGAACAGTTATGGCTTTTATAGAGTGTAGTCATGAAGTTTTTATTGTGACTACTCCGGAACCAACAGCATTAACGGATGCATATAGCTTATTAAAAACCATATGTAATCATAATGTGAAAAATAGAGCAAAAATTATTGTTAATAAGGTTTTAAGCAAGGAAGAAGGAAATGATACTTTTAATAGACTTAATAGTTCAGCAAATAGATTTCTAGGAGCTAATCTAGTGCATTTAGGAAACATCGCTGAAGATAAAAAATTAGTGCAAGCTGTAAGGATGCAAAGACCTGTGGTATTGTCTTTCCCTAAAAGTGAAGTAAGTGAAAACATTGAGTCTATTGCAAAGGGGTTAGAAGGTATATCTTATAATAAGGGAAATAGCATCCAGGGTATATTTAAAAAAATGCTTAATATTTTTTCATAGGAGGAGAGTATGAAAGCTAATAATATGATGGAAATCAATAATAAAATAGAGATTTATACAAAAAATCGAGAATTAGCAAAATCAAAAATTCAGGATATTGATGAAGATGGTATATATATAGCTATAGCTACACCTATACTAAATGGCATAAGTTATCCCTTAAGTACTGGAGACACAGTTAAGTGTAATTATAATGATGGAAAAGGTAATATATATAATTTTCAAGCTAAGGTGAAAGGGAGAAAATTTGATAAAATAGCCTTGATTACATTGGAAAGAGAAAGTGAATTGCATAAGGTACAAAGAAGAGACTATGTAAGATTGCCATTTATAAATGCTATGAAATATTCACCAATAGATAAGTATAATGAAAGTGTCCTTAGGGATATTGAAAACTGCAATTATAGGGAAGGACAAACTTTAGATTTAAGTGGTGGAGGTATTAGAATAAAGGTAAAGGAAAGTCTTAATTTAGGGCAACTAGTCATGTTGAATACTAAGATTAATAACGAAGATATATTAGCCTTAGGTAAAATCGTTAGAGATGAAACACAAAATAAAAATGAATATGTATATGGAGTAAAATTTCAATTTATTGATGATAAGGTAAGGGAAAATATAATACAGTTTATTTTTAAGAATATGAGAAAGTTAATGAAAACAAAGTAGGAGGGAAATGATGTGTCTGTAGCTTGTGATGTAGATGTTAGAGAAGAAATAATTAAAAAAAATATACCTCTTGTAAAGTATATTGCTTCCAAGATTATCGTAGGAAAAAATAAATATGTTGAATATGAAGACTTAATAAGTTATGGAATGATTGGGCTTATGGATGCTATAAATAAGTTTGATGACACTAAGGGTATGAAATTTTCCACCTATGCTGCCATAAGAATAAATGGAAGTATTATAGATGAAATACGAAAAAATAGTCCTATATCTAAAAGAGCTATCGATAAGCTTAATAGATACAATAAGGTAGTGGAAGAATTACAAAATAAGCTTTACAGAGAACCAAAAGATATTGAAGTAGCTGAAAGGATGGAAATAAGTTTAAAGGAGCTTACAGATATACAAGGTTATGTAAACTATATTTCAATGATGTCCTTAGAAACTATTTTATTTGGTGATGATGAGGAAATGTCTTTAATCAATTCCATAGAGGATACTAAAAGTCCTTCTCCACAAAAGTCTTTGGAAGAAAAAGAAATGCTAGAATACTTGAGGAGAGGCTTGGATAATCTAAAGGAAAGAGATAGACTTATACTAAATCTATACTACTTTGAAAAACTTACTTTAAAACAAGTAGGAGCAGTGCTAGAAGTATCAGAATCAAGAGTTTGTCAACTTCATAGTAGAGCTATTTTAAATTTAAGAAAAGAAATTGAGAAACTCCAATATGATATTAAGTCATAGAAGATAGGTGAGAATATGTATATTTTATTAATTATTATTGGAGTGGCTTTAATTGCTACAAATATAAGGGCTATAATGAGAGAAGAAAATGACTTTAGTAAAGCTATGATGGATGCAGAATCTAATATAGATGAAGTAGACATGAGACTTGTTGAAATAAGAAGTGAGTTTGCTAAAACAATTACAGAATTACAAAGAGAAATAAATGACTTAAAAAAAGTAAATCATACTGAATTTATTAAAAATGAATTATTAGAAAAAAGGGATGATTCAGATAAAAATATTAGTAATGATGAGTACATAAATACCTTGGTAGATAAGATTGATTCCTTAGATGATGATATTCTTCTTCAAGGAGAAAATATGGATGAATTAATGGACGATTTAAAAGAAGAAGAAAAAGATGGTAATCCTAAAAAAGAAAAAGAAGACAGTAATCCTAAAAAAGATATAAAGGGTAATAGCTTAAAAGTAGAAGAGGTAAAAGCCTTATTAGCTGAAGGCTTAAGTGAAGAAGGCATAGCACAACGGCTGAATATAGGAAAGGGTGAGGTCTTATTAATAAAGGAATTATATTTAAAATAAAAAGGTTTATTAAAGTTTTAAGTGATAGAAAAATTTTATTTGGTATAGGCATTGGCATAATACTAGGAATGTTTTTTAGTATCCCTGCAAAAATAGATTATAAACTTAGTGATGGTGAAATTGAAATAAGAGCAAAAAAATTAGGAATGACCTATCCAGACCAGATTAAAATTGATATAAAGGCGGGTGCAAACAATGATTAGAGGATTGTATACAGTAGCTTCAGGAATAATTACCAGTGAAAAAAATCAAAGTGCTATTATGAATAATATAGCAAATATAAACACTACAGGATATAAATCACAGATTTTGTCCATGAAGAGTTTTGATGAGGTATATATTTCTAATAAGGATGGAAAAAACAATGAAAGAGTAACCATTGGAGCTATGAATAACGGAGTAGAAATAAATGATCGAACCACTAATTTCTCACAAGGAACTATAAAGGATACAGGAGTAACAACTGATTTTGCCCTTCAGGGAGAAGGATTTTTTGTAGTTCAAAGACAAACCGCTAATGTAGCTACAAATTATTATACAAGAGATGGTCATTTTGCTGTAGACACTTCAGGATATTTAGTGACATCTAATGGAGATAGGGTACTTAGTAGGAGTGGGAATGGACTAGCACCGATATATATAGGTGAAGGAAGTATTTCTGCAGACAATATTGGGAATATATCTGTAGATGGACGAGAAGCAGGCAGATTAGCTGTAGTTAATTTTCCAAAGGATAACCAAGGTAAATATGAAAATCTAAATGAATTTACATATAATCTTTATGAAGGAGTTAATCCTACCTTTGTTAATAATCCTTATGTAGTTAATAAATCCCTTGAAGGATCTAATGTTAGCGTAGTTCAAGAAACTAGTAACATGATGACTGTTATGAGAAACTTTGAAAGCAATGCAACTATTTTAAAGGTTTTAGATTCTACCTTGGACAAGGCTGTAAATGAAATAGGTAAAGCTAGATAGAATTAATAGAGAAAGAAAAATTTGAGGAGTGAGTTTATGTACGGTATGTTTTACACCAATAGAAGTGCAATGGAGGCACAACAGAATAAATTAGACTTAGTATCAAATAATATAGCAAATTCCGGTACTATTGGATATAAAAAAGTAACATCTACATTCCAAGACCTTTATACCAGTTCATTAGAAAGACTAGGAGTACCATGGTCTAAGAATGCAAATACTGAACTTTATGTTGGTACAGGGGTTAAATCTACTAATGAAGTTAGAATAAAAACTCAAGGAAGCTTAACTAATACAAAGATATCTACAGATTTAGCTATAGATGGAGAAGGATTCTTTAAAGTATATAAACAAGATGGAAGTGCAGCCTACACTAGAAATGGAAACTTCAAAGTAGATGCTTCAGGAATTTTAGTAGATAATAATGGGTATAGATTATCTATAACTGATGCTAATGGTAATGAGATAAATGTGCCAGGGGGTCCAATTAACTTTGCTAAAGATAAGTTTTCTATAGATGCAAATGGGGCTTTATCCTTAGATAATGATGGAAACTCTATAAAAGTTGGAGATATTAAAACTTATAAGACCATAGGTGATACAGATTTTATTTCTTCAGGACAAAGCTTATTTGTTCCAATAGAAGGAGCTACTGTAATGGAGACTACGGATAGAGATATTTATCAAGGATTTACGGAAAGATCTAATGTAGATATGACTACTGAGATGACTGACATGATTGTAGCCCAAAGAGCTTTTCAATTAAGCTCCTCTGCATTAAAAACGGCAGATGATATGTGGGGAATGATAAATAACTTAAGATAGCAATGGAAATAGAAAAGAATGAAAGACATAGTTTTTCATTCTTTTTTTATATTTTCAAACATATAATATAACATTAACAAAGGATAAATTTTAAATAGAAGGGGTGATATTATGGGGTAGGATATTTATTTGGATGTTTGCTAAGTATATTATTTTGGAAGTTTGATAGACATAGATTAGCAATAAAAGTCAATGAGAAATTTAGTGCTAAAATAAGAAGCAAAGTAGTTTTACAATGGATATACTTTATACTTATACCTACCATAGGGGTAATTATAAGTCTTATATCTAATAGGGAGATTTTTAATGCTATTGTAGCTTTCTTTGTTATTGAGATAAGCAATAGTGAAAGAAAAACAGTAATTAAAAAATCCACTGAAAAAAAGGAGTTTTACAATACTTTATCCTTAATTAGCAAATCATTGATTTGTGGTTTTTTAGCACCCTTAATTTATATTCTAATCATAGGTAATGGGGGGGGAGTAATATATACATTAATATATTACATCAGTGACGATGAGAGTCTAAAGTTTATTAATGGTATATTGAATGTGTTAAATATTATTCCAACTCTAATAGGTGGAATATTCTTATATATTGTCTATATTATTAGAAATAAAACCTTTAAAATTAATTTCAAGGGGGATTTTTTGAAAAATCTATTTACTAATCCACTTTTAAACATTTATATTTTTGCTGCATATATTGAATCAGTTAATTTTTACTATATAGAAGATAAGGGGGTACATTATCTAAAAAGTTACGGGGTATATCAAGGAAAGATTGATGATTTATGTGTTAAGGATTTTTTAACTGTGATATATGGCGTGTGTTTTATTTTCTTTGTTATATTTTGGATTTATATTATTAATAAGGGATCAATTCTAAAATTAGTGGTACAGTAAACAAAAGGAGGCTGTCTTTATGGACAGCCTCCTTTGGAGCTAAAGAATTACTTAATTTGGTTTATAACCTCTGTAAGAGGTGGAATAACTTGTTTCTTTCTAGAAACTACCTGGTCAATATATGCTATTCCATTGTTTAACTTAATGTTAAAGGCTCTTGAGAATACTTCTTTGTGTTCGCCACACACAATGAATAAAGAAGAACTTTTAAATATGTCAGTAACCATAAGAATAATTAGGTCAAACTTTCCTTGATTTGCTTTTTCATTCATTACAGTTTTTAAATCATTAATTAGTGGAGTAAATCCATCCATATAAGTAGTTGTTATTTGTCCAACACCTACTTTAAAATTACCCATATTAAAGATTTTAAAATCTTGGTATAAAAGTTCCTTTGAACTTTTTCCTTCTAATGAAGTTCCAGCTTTAAACATCTCTTGAGCAAATTTTTCTATATCTATACTTGCTATTTCAGCTAATCTCTTTAGTATGATTTCGTCTACAATAGTTGCTGTTGGAGATTTTAATAGTAGAGTATCGGAAATAATAGCGCCACATAATAATCCAGCTACTTTTTTAGATGGTCTAATTCCGTTTTCAAAGAAAATATTAGCAACAATGGTAGAAGTACTTCCTACAGGCTCATTTCTAAAGTATATTGGTTGACCTGTTTGAATATCTCCTATTCTATGGTGGTCGATAATTTCTAAAATGTCTGCATCTTCAAGACCGTCTACAGACTGAGTCTTTTCGTTATGATCCACTAAAATTACTTTCTTTCTTTGTTGGGTTATTAAATGATATCTAGAAATGCTTCCAACCACGGAACCATCTTCATCTAAAACTGGATAACTTCTATATCTAGTTTCTAGCATAATATCTTTAATCTCCTCAATGAAGTCACTAGTAGAGAAGGTAATTAAATTATTTTTAGTCATTACGTATTCTATAGGAATACTTTGAGGTATTAGTCTAGCAGCAGTAAAAGAGTCATAGGGAGTAGTGATTATAGTGCATCCTTTTTCTTTAGCTAGGTCAATAATTTTTTCAGAGGGATTTGTATTATTAGTGATTATCATTAATCTAGCATTACAATCTAATACAAATTCTTGAACTAACTCACGGTCTCCACAGATACAAATATCTTCCGCTTCTATTAAATTTCTATCATTTGGTTCCATCATAGAAACTACAACTTTCCCTTTAAGTTCTAAGTTTTCATCTGATAAGTAAACAATTTTAGCGGATAGAGTTTCTAAAATGTTACTTAGACTTGTTTTACTTTTAGCTAAAACGTAATTATCCCAAATGTCTAGATAACTAGCTGCCAGATTTGATACAGATACAATTCCAGCTAATTTTTCATTAGGATATATAACTGGGAGAGTTTTAATGTTTTTTTGCTTCATTATAGACCAAGCCATTTTTAAGGATATGTCTGAAGCAATAGGAGCTACTGTATCTATTTTTAAATCTATAATTTGAGGTTTTACAGTTTGAACAAGCTGTGGTGGCTGAACTCCAAAGTAATCTAGGATAAATTGAGTTTCTCTACTAATTTCCCCTAGTCTAATTGGAATAGCATTGATTCGTTGAGTTTTATTTTTAAACTCTGAATAAGCAATAGCTGCACAAATAGAATCAGAGTCAGGATTTCTATGACCTGTTATGTATACTTTATTTACCATGAATAACCTTCCTTTATAATATCTATTCTTATTTATAATTAGTATTTTAAAGGTTTATTTACCTTATGTAAAGTTAAAGTTTTCATATACTGGTAGGATGGTACATATATTTTAATGATAGATTATTTCTAACTATAAATAAAAAAATGTAAGGGGGAAAAAATGTGAGTGCTAAAGAATATAGAGGGCTATCTACCAATGAAATAGAAGATAGGCTGAAAGAATACGGACTAAATGAGTTACAGAGTAAGAAAAAAGTGTCACCTATAAAAATATTCTTGTCGCAATTTAATGATTTGATTATTTGGATACTAATGGTGGCAACCGTTATATCGGGTTTTATGGGGGATAAAGCAGACGCTATAACTATTCTAATAATTATAGTAATGAATGGAATTTTAGGTTTTGTACAAGAATATAAAACTGAAAAATCCTTAGAACAGTTAAAAAAATTATCCTCACCTACTGCTAAGGTAATAAGGGATGGAAAAATTGAAGTTATTAATTCCATATATTTAGTACCAGGAGATTTGGTTATATTAGAAAGTGGGGATAGGATACCTGCTGATAGTATTTTAGTTGAAGGAAATAATCTTATGATGGATGAATCTCTTCTAACTGGTGAATCCGTAGGAGTGCACAAGAATCCAGAGGACAGTGATAATAATATATATATGGGGACTATCGTATTGACAGGTAGGGGAAAAGCAAAGGTATATGGAACTGGAATGAATACAGAAATGGGGAGAATAGCTCATATGCTTCACTCTATAGAAGATGAACCATCCCCACTAAAGGAAAGATTAAATTCCCTTGGAAAAGTACTTGTAGTTCTTTGCTTAACTATATGTGCAGTAGTAACCTTTTTAGGTATTTATAGAGGTGAAAATGTCTATGACATGTTTTTATCTGGGGTTAGTTTAGCCGTTGCTGCTATTCCAGAAGGGCTATCAGCTATAGTAACTGTTGCCCTTGCTTTAGGAGTATCAAGAATGCTTAAGAGAAATGCCCTAGTAAGAAAGTTACCAGCGGTTGAAACCCTAGGATGTACATCTGTAATATGTAGTGATAAAACAGGAACTTTAACAGAAAATAGAATGACGGTAACAGCACTTCTTCATAATGGAAAAATTCATGATATTGATGAAGATAAAAGTTTTGACCATGATATTTTAAAAAAAATATTTGTATATTGTAATGATTGTAACTATAATTATTCTTCTAATTCCATGGAAAAGGCTTTAATGGGAGACCCAACAGAGACTGCTTTAATAAAAGGCTTCTTTAAAAAGGTTTCTGAAATAGAAAAATTTAATAGTAAAGTAGAGAGGATTTTTGATATCCCCTTTGATTCTACAAGAAAAATGATGACAGTAATTGTGAAGGACGTAACTACTAAGAAGGATGTATGTTATGTTAAAGGAGCTCCAGAGCGAGTACTTGATAGATGTTCACATATATTAGTAAATGGAAGGGTAGAGCCATTAACTATACCTTATAGAAGAAGTGTAGAAAAGCTTATTGATGATATGTCCTTTAGAGCACTTAGATGCATTGCAGGTGCGTATAAAGATAATAACTTAATTAAGGGAGACAAGGTGGAAAATGGTTTAATTTTTGTAGGGGTGGCTGGAATTATAGACCCACCAAGAAAAGAAGTAAAGGATGCAGTTTTAAAGTGCAGAGTTGCAGGAATAAGACCGGTTATGATCACGGGTGACCACAAAAATACAGCCTTTGCCATAGGGAAAGATCTAAATATATGTAATGAAAGCAAGGAAGTAATTACAGGAGCTGAACTTGATAGAATAAATGATAAAGAACTTGAAAAATCCATAGACGATTATAGGATATTTGCAAGGGTTAGCCCTAAACATAAATTAAGAATAGTAAAAGCTTTTAAAAGTAGAGGTAATATTGTAGCTATGACTGGGGATGGAGTTAATGATGCCCCTGCTATTAAAGAAGCTGACATTGGAATAGCTATGGGAATTTCAGGAACAGATGTAACTAAGGAAGCGGCATCTATGATATTGTTAGATGACAACTTTGCTACTATTGTAACTGCAGTAGAAGAAGGTAGAGTTATATATGATAATATTAGAAAATTTATAAGATATCTACTATCTTGTAACTTAGGTGAAGTATTGACTATGTTCTTAGCTTCATTGTTTTATTTAGAAGTACCACTGCTTCCAATTCAAATTTTATTTGTAAATTTAGTTACTGATGGACTTCCAGCTATAGCTCTTGGAGTAGACCCACCAAATAAAAATATAATGTATGAAAAGCCAAGAAAAAAAGGCGAAAGTGTTTTTGCAAGGGGATTAAAAGAAAAGATATTAATTAGAGGTGCATTAATTGGTGTTTGTACAGTTCTTGCATTCTTAGCGGGTAAGTATTATGGATATGGATTAGGAGTATGTAGAACTTTAGCCCTTGGAACTTTAATTTGCTCACAGTTAATTCACGTATTTGAATGTAGAAGTGAAAAGTATTCTCTCTTTGAAATCAATCCATTTACCAATATGTATTTATTGGGTTCTGTTATTATTTCAGTGACAGCACTTTTATTAGTAATATATGTTCCTATGTTACAAGGTATATTCCATACCATGTCTATAGGTGTTGGACAGTGGGCAATCATTGTATTTTTCTCAGGAATAATATCCTTTATTAATAGCATTGCTACTTTTGTAGGAAACAGAACTTAAGAATATTTTAAGTGAAAAATAGCCAGGGTACTTTATAATATGATCTTCCTTATAATAAACAGTTTTATTATTTAAACTGTCCACCATAAGGGAAGCATATCACTCTAGATACCTTGGCTATTTATATGCTCTATAGCTTGTTAAAGTGATATAAGTTTAAGAGAATTTAATAGCTTGGACAATTATATCACTGTAATTTTTAGTAGAGACTTATAATTATAAAAGATTAGCAAATATGGAGGCACCAATTACTGTGAATAAACCTGCCACTGCTATTGCAAGACCACTCATAGCACCTTCTATTTCTCCAATTTCCATTGCCTTTGAAGTTCCTATGGCATGGGAAGAGGTTCCTATGGCAATTCCTTTAGCAATTGGTTCATGGATATGAAATACCTTACAAATAACTTCAGCAAGGATATTACCAATAATACCAGTTACAATAATGACAGCTACTGTAATTGTAACAATTCCATTTAGCTCTTCTGAAATCCCCATTCCTATAGCTGTGGTAATGGATTTTGGAAGTAAGGTTACATACTGCTCATGGGTAAACTGAAAAAGCAAAGAGAATAAAAATACACTTATAAGACTGGCTGCTACTCCTGAAAAAATTCCTATTATAATAGCTTTAAAATTGTTTTTTAATAAATCCAGTTGCTCATATAAAGGGATTGCTAGACATACTGTAGCAGGAGTTAGTAAATAACTTAAATATTTTGCTCCATTATTGTAACTTTCAAAATCTACTTTAAAAATAACTAAAGCTGCCATTACAAAAAGAATTGAAATAAGTAAGGGATTAAAGATCCCATTATTAAATTTCTTTTTTAAAAACAACCCTATTTCATAGCCTAGAATACTGACCACTACTCCGAAAAATGCTGAATTACATAATAAATCCTTCAATTTTTATTCATCCTCTCTAGCTTAATCATAAACTGGGTAACTTTACCTGTCACTATCATTACAATAACTGTTGTTAAAATAGTTATTGTAATAACAGGAATACAAATATCCTTTAGTACATCCCAAGAAACTAATAAACCAACTGCTGCTGGTATAAACATAAGAGGCATAATTTCTATTAAAAAAGTTCCTGTTTCCTTCACTTGTTCAAGGGGAATTATTTTTGCTTTTAAAATTATAAGCATGAGAATTAAACCATATATACTAGCAGGAATAGGTAATGGAATAATACATTTTAATATTTCTCCAATAAAAGTTACTGCCAAAATAATTCCAAATTGACGAAAATACTTCATATAAACATCCCTTTCTAAATTGGTACTACCAATTTAGAATTGTACATCTTTTTTATAGGTATGTCAAAAAAACACAGGATACAAGTAGTATCCTGTGCTAACTAAAAAGTTAAATTTTCCTATTACGCCCCAGTTAAGGGAGCTTCATTACTTATTTAAATCTTCTATCTTGTTTTACTCTCTGTATCTTCTTTTGACCACCTTCAACAGGAACTAAGTCTCTCTTATTAGTAAGGTTCATAACGTTCATTATGCTTATGTAGTCCTTAAATTTCTTTTTCTTCTTTTTCTTTTTAGAATAATCAGGTTTTAAACCTTGGATTAATAAAGAATGACCTTGAGATACAGGAATGAATTCTGGCTTTTTAAACCATCTCTTTTTCTTATAAACACAAGTTGCTATAGTTCTAGCACTGTCTTGTTTTACTACAATAGTAACAATAATAGTATTTAAAATTCCAAGAAAAGATTTTTCCTCTGTTTTAACAGATAAAGCCCTTCCTTGAACTTGTGTTATTCTATCACCATATCTATTTATAAAAGCATTAGAATAACTTTGTGATAATTTGTCTTTGAATCCCATATGAATAACTCCTTTACATGAAGAATAAATAACTACGTATAATATCTGACTGTATTCAAGTGTATAATATTACACAATATCATTATTATATAATAATTAAGTTGTTATAACAAGTTTATGTTTAATTTTAAAAAATTATAATATGAAATTTTATGTTTTTGTTCCAAAAGTCCTTTTATAAGAATATTAATATACTAAATGATTTTATTTGGGAGGACAGTATGAAAAGAGTTTTAAAACCCAGTGAAGTTTTGTACGATTTTGAAATTGTTGAAGATAGAGAAATAGAAGGCGAATTTATATTGCCACAATATAAGGATGCATATAATAAAATAAAAACCTCACTTCTTTTAAATGGTGAAGGCTATAATATTTACTTAGTTGATGAATTTTGCAAGGATAGAGTAAAACATATTGTTAGCTATGTAAAACATATATTGACGGGTGGAAAGCCACCAAAGGATATATGTTATGTTATAAAAGGAAATCCAAAGGAGCCTGTTCCGTTGTTTGTTAACAATGGAAATGGAAATAAGCTTAAAAAGGTAGTAGACAAGATTCAAGAATTTTATGCAGAAAGTATATTTAAATTTTATAATGGAATAGATAACAAAGAAAAAGAACACCTTATTACTACTATTAAAGATAGGCGTAGCAAAATAGTGGGAGATTTAATTAAACTTTCTAAAGAGTATGGTTTTGAAATAAAAACTAGTGGGGAGGGATTTACATTTATACCTCTAGTTGACGGAAAAGAAATGACAGAGGATGAATTCGATAATCTTAAGGAAGAGGAAAAATTTGAAATATTAAATAAAGTTGATGAGTTAAAGATAAATGCTAATGATATATTAGAAAAGTTAAGGAATATGAAAAATGATGAAATAAATAGAATTAGAGAGATAATGGATAACTTTTTTAAAGAAGAAATGGAGGAATTAAATTTAGTAATAGAAAAAGAATTTAATGATGATAGTGAGGCTAAGGCTTATATTCATTACTTAATTACTGACATTAAGGGCGAACTTGAGGAAAACTATTCTATAAGCTATGAGGATGATGAAGAAGCTATAAGAGACATTATATATAAATATGATGTAAATGTAATTGTTGATAATTCAGATATTGAGTATCCACCAGTAATCTTTGAAGAAGATCCTAGTGTATCTAACCTCTTTGGATCTATAGATTATGAAAATCATAATAATATATATGTATCTACAGTGAAATCCATAAGAGCAGGTAGTTATGTAAGAGCTAATGGGGGGTGTCTAATTCTTAGAGCTAGTAGTCTACTAAGTAATTCTCAGTCTTATTATTATTTGAAAAGAGCTATAATATCGGAAAAAGTAGACTTAGATTACAACAGAGGATATATAGAACTATTTACTTTAAGTAGTTTAAAACCAGTACCTATGCCAATTAATACTAAAGTAATAATAATTGGGGATTATGATATTTATGACGCATTGTATAACTATGATAAAGAATTCAGAACAATATTTAAGACGAGGGCTGACTATAGAGGAGTATTGAAGGCTGAGAATAAGGTTAAAACTGTATTAATAAAAGAAATAAATAGATTGTCTAAGGAAAATAATATTAAACCTATAACATCTAGTGGCATAAGCGAAATTGCAAAATTTTTATCTAGAAAGGCAGAAAATAAAAATAAGATACATTTTGACAATGATGAATTATCAAACCTTATAATACAAGCTAATTATAAAGCAGCAGAAGAGGCAAGGGAATTTATTGATGGAGATGACATAGAGAACATTGCTTATAGGAAAGAACCTATAGAAAGAGAATATCTAGAGCTATATGATGAAAAAAAATTGTTAATAGATGTTTCAGGAAGCAAGGTGGGACAAATTAACGGGCTTTCTGTCATTGATACGGGATATACAAGTTTTGGTAAGCCTGTTAAAATAACTTGTACCTGTTTTAAGGGGGAAGGGAAAATCATTGATGCTCAAAGAGAATCCAACCTAAGTGGTAAAATTCATACTAAGGGAATTAATATTTTAAAAGGATATATTAATAATATCAATGGAGGATATAAAACTCTACCAGTAGATTTTAATCTTAGCTTTGAGCAGTTATATGGAGTTATAGATGGTGATAGTGCATCAGTAGCTGAAGCATTAGCTATAATATCTGTTCTTTGCAAGATTCCTATCAAACAAAATATTTCAATTACTGGATCCATAAATCAATTTGGGCAAGTACAGCCTATAGGTGGTGTAAATGAAAAAATTGAAGGATTCTTCGAAGTGTGTAAAATCATGGATGATACGGAAGGAAAGGGAGTTGTTATTCCTCTATCTAATAAAGATGATTTAGTACTTTCAAGAGAAGTTGAGAGAGCAATCTTTGAAGGTAAATTTAAAATATATACTATAGAAACTGTGGAAGATGCCATGGAGTTAATATTTGATGCTGAAGAAATTACTATGGATAATATAATGGAGTTAATAAGTAAGCAGTGTATAGAATATGAGAAGAAATGATGGTAAAGAAATGGTGGAAATTCCTTGAAACCCCCATGAATAGAACAAATAGTTAACTATATCTATATATAACTATTTATATATGTAAAAATTAATATAGTAATATGGTATATAGTGAAATAGTAATATAGGTATATTGTTATATAACTAGCTAGTTTTATAGGAATGTATTAGCATATCATATATTTTCAATATTGAGGGAATAAATATACAATAAGTGTAAAGTGGAGAGTATTATGCAACTTTTAAGGTGATGAGTTGTAATAATACCCTCCATTTATATTTAATTAAGTTATTTAAAATAGAGCGATTGCCTTTAGAAGAGCAGTTTAATTATATAGGTTTTGCTCTTCGAAACATCTATTTTAGGTTTATCACTTCAATCAACTACATACCTAATTAATAATTGTATACTAGTATAAATATTCTATATAAAGAATTTTATGAATGTTGCGAAAATTAAAATATAAAGTGTAAAAAATTTTATATTAATAAATTTTGAATGGGGATGAGTATATGAAAAAGAATTTCAACAGCTTAAAGAGTAAACTTATAATTTCGTTGCTAGGAGTATCTATTATCCCTTTAATTTTTATAGCCTTATTGGTTTATAATGAATGTTATAGTTTGCTTAAGGATAACTTAAAGTATTCCACTGGTCAAACACTGGTAGAGGTGAATAGAGGGATAGAAAATTATTTTAATACAGTAGCGAATCAAATAAATTCACTAACACTTAACAGTAAATTTATTGAGTTGGACAATAGTAGTGAAAGTATTAAAGATATAATAAGTCATATGAATAATGTAGAAGTATCAGATTATAATATTAGTACAGTGTTTTATGGAACAGAGAATGGTGATTTTTATACTTCCCACAAAATTAATCTTCCAGATGGATATAATCATAAGGAGAAGGAATGGTATACTTTAGCTACAGCAAATAAGGACTCCTATATAATTACATCTCCATATACTAGTGCTGAAGATCAAAAAACTACGGTTACACTGGCTAGGACAGTAGTAAAGGATGGACAGGTTGTTGGAGTTGTTGGATTAGATTTATCTTTAGATGTTTTTAGTTCAAGTATATCTAACATAAAAATAGGTGATGAAGGGGTTGTAGTTGTATGTAGTAGTAATGGTGATATTATATCTCATACAGATGAAGGCTTAATAGGTAAAAATTTAATAGAGGTAGATGAGGAACTTAAATCTGTAGTAGATGATAATTCGGGGTTTATAGAATTAAGTAATAATGGAGAAAGAAATTTTGTAGTTTATAATTTGAATTCCTTAGAAAATATAAAATTAGTGGCATTTATACCGGAAATAGAATTATTAAAAGATACTAATGCAGTTAGAAGCTTTTTGATAATAGGGATAATTGTAATAGGAATAGTTGCAATAATTATAAGCATAATTTTAGGAGAAGGCATCGCTAAAAATATGAAAAAGGTTAAGAACGTAATATCTAAAGCTGCCAAAGGAGATTTTACAGGTAAAGTAGAAATTAAGTCCAAAGATGACTTTAAAGAATTAGGAGATTACTTTAACAATATGATGGAATCCATTGCACTGTTAATGAAAAATATGGACAAGTCATCTCAGGTGGTATTAAAAACTTCAGCTGATTTAGCTATAATGTCTAATGAAACTACTACTGCCCTTTCGCAAACGCATATAGCCATGGATGAAATAGCTTCAGGTGCATCTAATCAAGCTGAAAGTACTATTCAATGTGCAAGTCATATGGAGGATTTAGCCCAAGGAATTGATAATATAGAAAATTCCTCTACAGAAATTGATAGTATATCTAAAGATACAAAGAGTTATAGTATTGAAGGAAGTAAAATAGTTTCAGAGCTAATAAACAGTTCAACGAAAATAAAAGATACTTTTGAAGTTGTTGGAAATATAGTGAAAGAAGTAAATGAAAGTATGGATCAAATAAATCTTATATCTAAAACAATTTCTGATATAACAGAACAAACTAATTTATTATCTTTGAATGCATCTATAGAGGCAGCTAGATCTGGCGAGGCAGGTAAGGGATTTGCTGTAGTAGCTAATGAAATAAGAAGATTAGCAGATCAATCAAAGAGTTCAACTGATAGAATAAATGTTATGATTAAAGCGATAGAAGAAAAATCTATGTTAGCTGTATCTGCTATAAATAACTCTCAACAAGTGGTAGATGAAGAAGGAAAAATGGTAGGTGAAACTTCACAAATTTTTGAAAACATATCTGAAAGTGTACTTGAGTTATCAAGTAAGATAAGTGAAATTAAAAAATCTATTGAGAATATTCAATATGAAAAAATTAATGTAGTAAAAGAAATAGAAAATGTTACATCAATTTCAGAAAGCACTGCTTCAGCCACAGAAGAAATATCAGCTTCTACAGAAGAAATTACTGCTAATATGGATGAAATTTCAAGATATACTCAGGATTTAAATGAATTATCTGAAACTTTAAAATTTGAGATTTCAAAGTTTATAATTGAATAATACATTATATAAAAAATGTATGAGTGGATTTCACTCATACATTTTCAAATTATATGAAGAATTTAATTTTAGAATAATTATACATTAAATCTAAAGTTTACTACATCTCCATCTTGCATTATATATTCTTTTCCTTCAAGTCTGTAGAAGCCTTTTTCTTTAGCTGCAGCTTCAGAACCACATTCAACTAACTTATCAAAGGAAATTACCTCAGCACGGATAAATCCACGTTCAATGTCGGTATGAATTTTACCAGCAGCAGCAGGTGCCTTTGTACCTATTTTAATTGTCCAAGCTCTTACCTCTTGAACACCAGCAGTTAAGTAGCTCATTAGTCCAAGAAGTTTATAACTTGCATGGATTAGTTTATCAAGACCTGATTCTTCAAGACCATACTCTGAAAGTAAGTCTTTCTTTTCTTCATCATCTAATGTAGATAATTCTTCTTCTAATTTAGCACATACTATGATAATTTCAGATTTCTCCTTAGCAGCATAGACTTCTACTTCTTTTACCATTTCATTTTCTCCGCCACACTCCATTAAGTCTTCTTCACTTACATTGCATGCATATAGTACAGGTTTAGAAGTTATTAAGAAAAGAGATTTAACAAATTCTTCTTCTTCATCTGTAAACTCTAAAGTTCTAGCTGGCATATTGTCTTCTAAATGTTTTTTAATTTTTTCCATAATTGCATATTCAACTTTTGCAGTCTTATCCCCTGAGCGTACTAGTTTTATAGATTTTTCCATTCTTCTTTCTAGTACTTCTAAATCAGAAAAAATTAATTCTAAATTAATAGTTTCAATATCTCTTATAGGTGATACAGATCCTTCTACATGAACAACATTATCATCTTTAAAACATCTAACAGTATGAACAATTGAAGCTACTTCTCTTATATGAGATAAAAATTTGTTTCCAAGTCCTTCACCTTTACTTGCTCCTTTAACTAATCCTGCAATGTCATAAAATTCTATGGCAGTATGTACTTGTTTTTTAGAGTTATATAATTTTTGTAATACATCAAGACGGTTATCAGGTACACTAACAACTCCTACATTTGGCTCTATAGTACAAAATGGATAGTTAGCAGACTCTGCTCCTGCTTTTGTAATGGCATTAAATAATGTACTCTTTCCTACGTTAGGTAAACCTACTATTCCTAATTTCATATAATATTCGTCCTTTCTATGTAAACCATGTGGCTTATTACTTAAAAATTTCATTCTTTTAAATTATACTCTACAGAAAAGGGAATTTCAATAATTCTACAATTTATATAGAGTAATAGGGAAAAAGCCGTAGAAAAATAAGTAAATATATTATATAAATGCAATATATTTGGAATTAGTTGAAAATTCTTTGTATATATTTATAAATTTGTTTAAAAAAAGTTTTTCATTTAGGGAATATTTAAAAGGAATTTATGTAAACTTATAGAATTATTTATGGTACAATGAAAAGTGTATAAATGGATTCTATAGTTTATATTTTATAAACCATAGACGAAACAAAGGAGAATATATAATGGAATTTAAACACTTTTCAGTAATGTTAGAAGAATGCATAGAAATGTTAGATATTAAAGAAGATGGTATATATGTTGATTGCACTTTAGGCGGAGCAGGTCATTCAAAGGAAATTTTAAAGAAACTTTCACCAAAGGGAAGATTAATAGGAATAGACCAAGATTTAGATGCTCTTAAGGCTGCAAAGGAAAAGCTAAAGGATTTTAATAACGTTACCTATGTACACAATAATTTTTATAATATTAAGGACATATTAGAGTCTTTAGGAATAGAAAAAGTTGATGGTATACTCATGGATTTGGGAGTTTCATCTTATCAGTTGGATCAAGGTGAAAGAGGCTTTAGCTATATGAAGGAAGCAGCCTTAGATATGAGAATGAATAGGGAGGAAGCTTTTTCAGCTTATAATGTAGTGAATGAGTATAGTGAGGATGAACTCTTTAGAATTCTTAGAGATTTTGGGGAGGAGAAGTTTTCAAGAAGAATTGCTAGCAGGATAGTAGAAAAAAGAAAAGTAAAACCTGTTGAAACTACCCTTGAACTTGTAAAAATTATAGACGAGTGCATACCTGCCAAGTTTAAAAGGGAAGGTGGACACCCTGCTAAAAGAACATTTCAAGGTATTAGAATAGAAGTAAACAGTGAATTGAGTATTTTAGATAGGGCTATAGGTGATGGCATAGAAGCTTTAAATAAGGATGGAGTTATGGCAATAATTACATTTCATTCTTTAGAAGATAGAATTGTAAAAAATAAGTTTAGAGATTTAGTAGACCCATGTAAGTGTCCTAAGGATCTTCCTATGTGTGTGTGTGGGAAAAAGCCAATAATTAAATTAATTAACAAAAAGCCTATAGAAGCTACTAAGGAAGAACTTGATAATAATTCAAGAAGTAAAAGTGCCAAGTTAAGGGGATGTAAAAAGATTTAGTTCTAAAAACTAGATGGGGGTAGTAAAATGGTAGTAGAAAATAGAAAAAATAGGGTAAGTGGGAATACAGCTTTAGCTTCTCAGGTAAATCCGTTACCTAGAGAAAGGGTAAAAACTCCTACTAAACAAGGCCCAAGTAAAGAAGAATTAAGAAAAATTAGGAAGCAAAAGATAGCAAAATTTTTAAAGCTTAATGGAAGTATAGTAGCAGCAGGACTAGTTGGGGCTATTATTGTATCTAGATACAGTGCTATATATAATAATCAAAAGGAAATAATAGTTCTTCAAGAGCAGATACAAACGCTAACAGAAGAGAGTGAAGATTTGAGAATAAAACTACTTAAGTTTAACAATTTTTCCTACATAGAAGAAGTTGCCACTAAAGAATTAAAAATGATTGAACCAAAGAGTACTAATGCAATCTATTGTGATATTGATGCAATTAAAGAGATAGCTACAAGTAGCACTAATGAAGAAAAAGGGGTTAGTTTATTAAGTAAAATTAAAAACTTATTATTTAATTAGTTAGTGAGGTAATTGTAGGTGGCAAAGAAATATTTTGTTGATAAGGTATTAATGAAAAAGAGAATGATGTTAGCTATGCTATTAGCCTTCTTAGTTTTCCTAGGATTAAGTATACGATTAGGTTATGTTATGTTTGTTGAAGAATCAACCTATAAGTCTTTGGCGAAACAGCAATGGACTAGTGACGTTAGGATAAATGCTAAAAGAGGTAAGATATTAGATAGAAATGGTAATGAGCTAGCAATAAGTGCTAATGTTTATAGAGCGGACTTAGATTTGAACACTTTAAGGAAAGATATAGAAAATAATGGAATGACCATGGAACAAGTTGCAACAACTCTAAGTGGAATAATTGGAGAAGAACAGGCTGATGTATTACACATATTAACTAATCCTCTTCCCAATGGAAGGCCTAGAGGCTCTGCAATATTAAAGAGAAGAATAGAAAAGGATGCAACAGATGCTGTAAGAGAGTTTTGTAAAAATAATAACATTAATGGTATAGTAATATCACCTGATACGAAAAGGTATTATCCAAATGGTAATTTTGCTGCCCATATATTAGGTCATACTAATTCAGATGGAGAAGGACTTACGGGGTTAGAACTTTATTATAATAAGTATCTATCTGGAGTTCCAGGGATTAAAGTTGCTGAAATTGACCAAAAGAGTGAGGGATTACCATATACAATCTCAGAATTTACAGAACCTATTGATGGAAGAAACGTAGTTACTACCATTGATGAAAATATACAAAACTTTGCAGAAAAGTTAGCTGAAGAGGCTTTGGCAGATAATGAGGCTAAAGCAGTATCAATTATGGTTATGGATCCTAATACAGGAGAAATATTGGCTTTAGCAAATAAGCCAGATTATGATCCTAATAATCCGTGGGTTGGGGGAACATCAGATGATGACATTCAGAAGATGTGGAGAAATAGATTAGTTAGTGATGCCTATGAACCAGGTTCTATTTTTAAGGTAGTCACAGCCACGGCGGCCATAGAAAAAGGGATTCTTACAGAGGGAGAAGCTTTTAATTGTGGAGGCTCACTTAATATTGGGGGAAGAAATATTCACTGTTGGAAGACTTCGGGTCATGGTCCTCAAACCTTTGAAGAAATATTAAAAAATTCTTGTAACGTTGGATTTATGGTTTTAGGAGAAAGATTAGGTGCTGCAAATCTTAACGAATATATTGAAAAATTTGGGTTAGGACATAAAACCGGAATTGATTTACCTGGTGAATCAGCTGGTATAGTTAAAGCCACAAAAGATATATCTGTAACAGACTTAGCTACTATATCCTTTGGACAAAGCAATACAACTACAGGAGTTCAATTTATGAGAGCTTTCAATGCAATTGCCAATGGTGGATATTTGATAACACCTCATTTAATGAAGGAAATAAATCATTATGATGATAAAAAAGAGCTAGTAGTTGATGAAACCTATAAGATAGAAAAACAACAACGTTTTACTCCAGAGGCTATGACTGAAATGAGGTCTCATTTAGAACAAGTAGTTGGTGCAGGCGGAGGATCAAAGGCTAAAATTGATGGATATAGAATTGCTGGTAAAACAGGTACAGCACAAAAGGTAGACACTGTTAATGGTGGATATGCAAATGATAAATATCTATCATCCTTTGCAGGGATGGCCCCTGCTGATAATCCAAAGTATACAGTATTTGTATCTATTGATGAACCAAATCCATTATTCTATTATGCAGGACAAATTGCTGCCCCAGTTGGACAAAAGTTATTTAATGATTTGTTTAATTATACAGAAATGAAGCCTAATGGAAGCTATATGGAAGTTGATGAAAGTTTAAAAGCAGATGTAATTGTTCCTGAGGTTAGAGGACTATCAGTTGCAGATGCTAAAAAAATAATAACTGATGCAGGGTTAACTATTAGAGTAGAAGGTAGTGGAGGCACTATAACAGATATAAATCCAAAACCAGGGTTTACTCTTAAGGAAGGTAAAGAAATAATCCTATATGCAGGAGGCAGTAATGGAAGCGCAGATACAGTTATAATTCCTGATTTAAAGGGATTTACAAAGGAAAGTATCATAAAGCTTTTTGATGATTTAGGATTAAAGAGTGAATTTATAGGTGAAGGTCTAGTGGTAGAACAAAGTGTTGTAGGAAACCAAGAAATTAAAAAAGGAACCACGGTAACCTTCCATCTTGGCACCTTAGTAGATTAGATTATCCGGTAGTTACAGGTTGACTTGTGCTACCGGATTTTATATGCTATAAGGTATAAAAATTAAATTTTGGACAATGTTTTAAATTAGAAAGAAAAGTATTTTAAGGATGTGAGCAAGATGAAAATAGAAGAGATATTAAAGGGATCAACTTATACAGTATTAAGTGGAGATGAGAGTATAGAAATTAATGATCCTCAATATGATAGTAGAAAGATAAAATGTGGAGATATGTTTTTTGCCATAGGAGGATTTAATGTAGATGGACACAATTTTATATCAAAGGCTATAGAAAATGGTGCTAAAACTGTGGTGGTTGAAAAAGATGTGACTTTTGTTGAAGGCATAACATTTATAAAAGTTGAAAGTGGCAGAAGGGCATTAGCTATAGCAGCTTCAAACTTTTATAATAATCCAAGCAAAAAGATGAAAATAATAGGTATAACT
Organism: Clostridium sp. UBA4395; assembly: GCF_002390995.1. Classification (NCBI taxonomy): domain Bacteria; kingdom Bacillati; phylum Bacillota; class Clostridia; order Eubacteriales; family Clostridiaceae; genus Clostridium; species Clostridium sp. UBA4395. The sequence goes on along the minus strand of NZ_DGRF01000050.1, from coordinate 30,926 downwards.
GGTACCAATGGCAAGACTACTTCTGCCTTTATGTTAAAGGGAGTATTAGAGGCAAAGGGGTATAAAGTTGGGCTAATAGGTACCATAGCTAACTATATAGGGAATAAGGAGATTCATACAGAAAAAACTACTCCAGAATCTTTGGAATTGCAAAAGCTTTTTAAGGATATGGTAGACAGTAATATAGATTATTGTGTTATGGAAGTTTCATCTCACTCTTTAGACTTAGATAGAGTTTATGGGATTGAATTTTCACAAGGGATATTTACAAATCTAACTCAAGACCATTTAGATTTCCATAAAACCTTTGAAAACTACTTCAATGCAAAAAGCAAGTTGTTTAAAATTTGTAAACATTCTGTGGTAAATGTAGATGATAGTTATGGAATTAAGCTTCTTGAAAAAATAAATTCAAGGGTAACAACTTATTCTATTGAAAAAGAAAGTGATTTAAAGGGAATAGACATTAATTTAGAATCTACAGGAATTATATTTAATTTAAAAGGAAATGAAAAAACATATAAAGTTCAGTTGCCTATACCAGGTAGATATAATGTTTATAATGCACTAGGTTGTATTGGAGCTGCCTTAGATGAAGGTATAGATATGGATACTATTGTTGAAGGACTTTCTAAGGTTACTGTGCCTGGAAGATGTGAGAACTTAACTTTAGGGATGAACTTAGGTTTTCAAGTAATTAGAGATTATTCTCATACTCCAGATAGCTTAAAAAATATCTTAGAAAATCTTAGAGAACTTACTAAAGGAAAGTTGATTTGTATCTTTGGGTGTGGTGGTGATAGAGATAGAACAAAAAGACCTATCATGGGTGAAATAGGAACAGAACTCAGTGATATAGCCATAATAACCTCTGATAATCCAAGAAGTGAAGATCCTTATATGATATTAGAAGATATTAAGGCTGGGGTTGAGAAATCTAACTATAAACTTATTGAAAATAGAAGAGAAGCCATAAAAACAGCCTTACTCCTCGGGGAAAAAGATGATATTATAGTAATTGCAGGAAAAGGACATGAAACTTACCAAATCCTTAAAAATGAAACTATTCATTTTGATGAAAAGGAAGTTGTATTAGAATTGATAGAGGAGTTGGAGCTTTAGATGGAAACTATAAGGTTAAAGGAAATAGCTGAGGCTATATCCGGAGAAATATTAATTAGTGGAGCTACAGAAGAGTTTTCTAATGTAACCATAGATAGTAGAAATGTCTCTTTGGGAGATATTTTTATAGCAATCAAGGGAGAAAACTTTGATGGTCATAAATTTGTAAAGGGAGCTATAGATAGTGGAGCTAAACTTTGTATAGTACATGAAAAAGAACAATATGAAGATTTAGATGAAAAAAATTTATCTATAATTTTAGTTAAGGATACTAAGAGGGCCCTTCTTGATTTAGCATCCTACTATATTAGTACTTTAGATATAAAGGTGGTAGGAATTACTGGTTCTACTGGTAAGACATCCACAAAGGATTTAATGGCAGCAGCTCTTAGCAAAAAATATAAGGTGTTTAAAACCCAAGGGAATTTTAATAATGATATTGGACTTCCTTTGATGATATTTAAATTAGATAAAACTTACCAGGTTGCAATTTTAGAGATGGGGATGAGCGATTTGGGAGAAATTGATACCTTGGCAAAAGTAGCAAAACCATCTATAGGGGTCATAACTAATATAGGTACATCTCACCTAGAAAACTTAAAGACTAGAGAAAATATTTTAAAAGCTAAACTAGAAATAGCAAATAATTTTACAGAAGAAAATGTGTTAATTATAAATGGAGATAATGATATGCTTCACAATTATTACACAGATAAATATAAAATTGTAAAAATTGGTATAGATAGTGATTATAATTTTAAAGGTTGTAGAATAATTATAAATAAGGACAGTATAGAGTTTGGTGTTAAGGAAAATGGTGAGGATGTAAATGCTACTATAAAAGTACCAGTACCAGGAAAACATAATGTGCTTAATTCGTTATTGGCAATAGCTGTAGCTAGAGAGCTTAAGGTTACCTATGAAGAAATCCAAGGAGGAATAGAAAATTTACAGGCTACATCTATGAGATTGGATGTTTTAAATTTAGATAACTATACTATAATAAATGATGCTTATAATGCAAGTCCAGATTCTATGGAGGCTGCTCTAGAGGTCTTAAAACAATATACTGGAAGAAAAATTGCTGTACTTGGAACCATGAAGGAACTAGGTGAGGATTCTGCTAGAGCTCATGAGCAGGTAGGAGCTTATGCAAAGGCAAGGGGCATAGATTTATTATTTACCCTAGGAGAGTTCAGTGAGAACTTTAAAAAGGGCTATGGCAGTGAAAGTTTTATGGATTTTAATTCCATGGAGGAACTAATAGCAGAATTAAAGAAAACTATTAAAGGTGATGATATTTTATTAATAAAGGCATCTAGATCTATGAAATTTGAAAATATAATTAAAGAATTACAAAAGAAAAATATATAGGGAGGGATGGAATATGAATAAATTAATATATTCTATTTTAGTAGCATTTATAATATCTTTTGCAATAGCACCATTTATAATACCAGGATTACACAAGTTGAAATTTGGTCAGAACATTAGAGAAGATGGACCACAAAGTCATTTGAAAAAGCAGGGAACTCCAACCATGGGAGGAATAATATTTATTATTTCTACTTGTATTACTATGATATTAATGGTTAGAAATCCTCATGATGAAGCAATGCTTGCTCTTTATGCCCTTATTGCCTTTGGAGCTATTGGATTTTTAGATGATGGTCTAAAGATAATCAAGAAGAAGAATGAAGGCTTAAAAAGCTATCAAAAAATGTTGCTTTTAGTAATAGTATCTATAGTCTTTGGATATTATGCTAAGGATAAAATAGGAACGGATATTATGATACCTTTCCTAGGCACAGTAACTTGGGATTTAAAAGTGCTATTTATACCTTTTATAGTAGTATACTTTGCAGCGGTAACTAATGCGGTTAATCTTACAGATGGATTAGATGGGCTTTGTAGTTCTATTACCCTTTTAATTATGACTTTCTTTGCTCTTGTAAGTTTTGGCATGGTATATTATACTTTAGCAATTTTCTGTGGAATTCTAGCTGGAGCTATTCTTGGATTCTTAAAGTACAACTCTTATCCAGCACAAATTTTCATGGGAGATGGTGGTTCATTAGCTCTTGGAGGAGCTGTTGCAGCTATTGCTATGATACTAAAGCTAGAGCTTATAGTAATAATTGTAGGTGGAGTTTATTTATTAGAAACTCTTTCAGTAATTATTCAGGTTGCTTACTTTAAACTTACTGGAAAGAGAGTATTTAAGATGGCACCTCTACATCATCACTTTGAATTAAAGGGATGGCATGAAAGTAAGATAGTAGCAGTATTTTCCATAATAACAGTTATACTATGTTTAATAGGATTCCTTGCACTAACTTATTAAAATGGCGTAGGAGGAATTTAATATGAAAAAACCCAAAATGAAATTGGGAGATGTGGACTTTCTACTTTTTGCTGTAATTATTATGTTAGTTACAGTGGGAGTTGTCATGGTATATAGTGCTAGTTCATATTTTTCAGCCTTTAAATATGATGATGCAGAATACTTTCTATGGAAACAGCTTCAATGGGCTGGACTTGGACTTGTTGGAATGATGATCACATTAAATATCGATTACCATAAGTATAAAAAGTATACAAGAATTTTAATAATCTTTACATTTATAGCCCTTTGCTTAGTGTTTTTATTTCCACCAGTAAAGGGAGCTCAGCGTTGGATTAGACTTGGACCTCTATCCTTTCAACCATCGGAGATTGCAAAGTACGTGGTAGTGCTTTTTGTAGCAAAATATATATCAAGCAATCCTCAAAATATAAAAAAGTTTTGGAAGGGCGTAGTGCCTAACCTTTTATTTGCAGGTTTTATAGCAGGAATGATTCTTCTTGAAAAGAATCTTAGTATTGCCACAGTCACTATGGTGGTTAGTCTTATAATGTTATTTGTAGCTGGAACTAAAGTTATTCATATGGGAGGACTAATAGGAACTGTAGGAGTTTTAGGGGCTGTTTTTATTTTAACAGAGGAATATAGACTTAGAAGACTTTTAAGTTTTACTAATCCTTGGAGTGATTCTCAAGGAGATGGATATCAATTGGTACAATCTCTCTTAGCATTAGGTTCTGGAGGACTTATTGGTGTTGGAATAGGTCAATCAAGACAAAAGTGTTTTTATATTCCTGAACCTCATAATGATTTTATATTGTCAGTTATAGGTGAAGAACTAGGTTTTATAGGCTGTGCCTTTATAATTATATTGTTTATACTGTTTCTATGGAGGGGAGTTATTGCAGCATCTAAGGCAAAGGATATGTACGGTTCCCTATTAGCTACAGGAATAACTTCTGTAGTAGTTATTCAAAGCTTAATCAATATTGCTGTTGTTACAGGCTCTATGCCAGTAACAGGGGTTCCTCTACCATTCATAAGCTATGGAGGGTCTTCCTTAGTAATTAATATGTTATTTATGGGAATACTTCTTAATATAACTCGGCAGAACAATAAAAAAACTTCATAGAAATAATAGGACTGAAGATGCTTTGTATTCTTCAGTCCTATTATTTTGGCTCTGTAGTTAATTAAACATATGTCGTAATATTTAATATTTTTGTAATGAATTTGTAATATAAAAATGGTATGATAGAAGGTGTATTAATTTACTTTCATGTTCATATATTGTAATTTGGTGGTGAAGATGTGGCAAAAAAAACTAAACAGAGTTATGGTAATTATATAATAGATAATAAAGAAGAGATATTAAAGCGAAAGAAAAAAATAATTAAATTAAAAAAGACCATGTTACTACTTGTAGTAATGATTTCTATTTTAATAACTTTGGCTTTAACTTTACCTACTTTTAATTTATCAGAGATTTTAGTTAGTGGATTGGTAAATTTATCTGAAGACGGTGTTAAAACAACTACAAAGCTTCAAAAGGGTACCAATATATTCAAGATAAAAACAAAAAAAATAGAAAAAGAGTTAGAGAAAAACCCTTACATATTAGAAGCAACCATTATTAGAAAATACCCTAACAAACTCTCTATTGCTATCAATGAGAGAAAGATTGCTTTCTACACAGAAATATCAGGAGGTTTCTATGTGATTGATGATAAGGGTGTGGTTTTGGAAAAAAAGGAATCTATCGAAGGCATAGAAGCTTTAAAGATTGAAGGAATTGATGAAACATGTTTAAAAATAGGTGAACAGATTAAAAATATAGACGAAGATAAAATAAAGGCAATTTGCAATATTCATAAATTTATAAAAGAAAATAGTTTGTTTGAAAAATATAACATAATAAAATTGGAAGTTAATGACTTTGTAGACTTAAAATTATACGTAAATAATTTATACATGAAACTTGGAACTGTTGATAAAGTTAATAGTAAAGTTGCTAGGGGGTTTAGCATAATAGAAAGTGCGACCCTTGGAGAGATGAAGGGATATGTGGATGTAAGTTTTGAAGGCAATCCAGTTATTTATAAGGAAAAATAGATCAAAAGATTAAAAAGTAAAAGCATCATAGTTCAAGAAAGATTTTATTGGGAGGTAGGGTAAGTGAAAAGTATTATTTCCAAGCTAAGTACCGGACTTATATTTTTAATGTTTGGATTTGTTATAATTACTCAACTTAATACTATAGGAGAGCAAAGTACAGATAAAGTTGAGGGTTCACAAAGTCCAGAAATATTATTAGAAAATGAGCAATTAAAAAAACAAAAGGAAGAATTGGAAAAGGCTGTTGAGGAACTAGAGGTGAAGGCGGCTGAATACGAAAAGGAAGCAACAGAAGATACAAAGAATCAAAGGCTCCTTGAAGAGCTAAATAATACTAGACTTAGAGCGGGATTAACTAATGTTGAGGGGCCAGGTATTACAATATATATTGATCCTAAAACTAGTTTATTCACTCCACAAGTAGAAGATGATCCTATACAAGATTATGAGTTACTGTATATCGTTAATGAATTATATGCTGCAGGTGCTGAAGCTGTATCTATAAATGATATAAGACTTATTGGAAACAGCAGTATAAGGATAGCAGGAAATAGTATTAGAATTAATGGAGAAAGAATTTCACAACAGGAGCGTATAGTTATAAAAGCTATAGGAAATAAGACTATATTAGAAGGGGCTATGGGATGGTTCATTCCTAATAGAGTGAAAAGAATCTGTGAGGTTACATCGGAAACAAAGGATAGTATTAAAATTAAAAAGGCAAGTATACCAGTAAAATATGAACACATAAAAGAAGTACAAGAAAACTAAAAGTAGGAGTGATGAAATGATTGCATTAATAGGACTTATAATAGGAATTATATTAGGAATAGCTTTCAACATAAATTTTCCACTTAAATTATCACCATATATATCTGTTGCAATATTTGCTTGTATAGACTCCACTTTTGGGGCTATTAGAGCTACCTTAAATAAGGATTTTAGACCAGATATATTTATATCAGGATTCTTTGGAAATGCATTTTTAGCAGCAGGGATGGTTTATCTAGGGGATAAGCTAGGTATACCTGTGTATATTGCAGCAATTATAATTTTTGGACAGAGGATATTTACAAACTTTGCTGTTATAAGAAGGTTATTGATGGATAGAATAAAAACACATCATTAAGGAGATAATTAAATGCGAGTTAATGAAGCTAATATATTTTTACTTATAGCTACCATTATAATTGGTATTTTAATAGCTATGAATGTAAATTTAGGAGGAAAAACTAAATTTTTAGATGTAGAGCAGTATCAAAAGGCATATGATAGTAGGACAAAGTTACAAAATGAAATAAGTAATTTAGAAGACCAATATGTTGAAATTAATGATAAAATTAATAAATATGAAAGAAGTAGTATATCTGAGGATGAAGTTAGAAAAGAGATGATTGGAGAGATAAGCAAAAATAAACTTGCATTAGGTTTGCTTCCAGTGGTGGGAAATGGTGTAAAGATTACTTTAAATGATGCACCGGAAGCTGCGATTTTAGGGCAAGATGTACCCCTTTATATGTTAATTCATGATTCGGATTTAACAATGGTTGTTAATGATTTAAGAGCGGCAGGAGCAGAGGCAATAGCTATTAATGGATATAGAATAATAGGTTCAACAGCTGGACTTTGTGCTGGAGCAACCATAGAGTTAGATGGGATAAAAGTAATAGCTCCTTTTTACATTACAGCTATTGGAAATCAGGATGTAATAAATAGTTTTCTTGAAAATCAACAAAATCAACTTAAGAGTTTGAAGGCAAGAGGCTGTTATGTAGATATTGAATCAGTTTATGATGAAAAGTTGCCAGGCTATAATGGAGAGTTAAAAAGTGAGTATCTAAAATTAAAATAAAAAGCTAGAAAAAATTAATAATATTAAAGGTTTTTTAGATTATATCGAGAATAAATTATATGGGCATATATTTTCCATTATAAGCTAGAGTTTGTATATGAGACGGGAGGAATAAAATTGTCTATTGAAGAAAAATTTATAAAATTGAAGAATGAGTTGCCAAAAGAAGTTACATTGATTTCAGTATCAAAAACTAGATCTATAGCTGAAATACAAAATGTATATGAATTAGGGGAAAGAAATTTTGGAGAGAATAAAGTTCAAGAGTTAATGGAAAAGCAAGAAATCTTACCTAAGGATATTAGGTGGCACTTAATAGGTCATCTTCAAAGAAATAAGGTTAAATATTTAGTTGGACGAGTTTATTTAATACATTCTTTAGATAGTGTTAGACTTTTACAGGAGATTGAAAAACAATTTTCAAGTAAGGAACTTATTGCAAATGTATTAATTCAAATTAATATAGGTAGAGAAGAGTCTAAAACTGGGATTATGATGGAAGATTTAGATGAACTTATAAATGCTTGTGAACAGTGTAAAAACGTCAAGGTGAAAGGTATTATGGCTACTATTCCAAAAGGAGATACTGAAAGTTGTAATTACTATTTTACTAAGACTAAAGAAGTATTTGATACCCTGAAAACTAAAAGCTATAAAAATATTACCATGGAGATTTTATCTATGGGAATGAGTGGAGATTATAAAGAAGCTTTAAAAGTAGGATCAAATATGATTCGAATTGGTGAAGGGGTTTTTGGGAAAAGAGATTATAACAAATTAAAGTAGGAGGAAGGTTTATTATGGAATTTTTCAAAGGAATAAGTAGAATGATGGGATTTGATGAAGAAGATGATGAAGAATTATTAGAGAACAGGGAAGAAAACTATGATGAAGGTGAAGAGGAGATTGAAATTGAACCTTTCGTAAGCAAGAAGCAAAATAAAATAGTTAATATTCATACTGCATCATCCTCAAAGGTTGTAATTAGTAAGCCTTCAAATTATGATGAGGGGAAAATTATTGTAGACAATTTAAAGTCTAGAAGAATAGTTATTGTTAACTTAAATGGAGTAGAGCCTAAGGAAGGTCAAAGAATACTTGATTTCCTAATAGGATCTATTTACGCATTAGAGGGAGGTCTTCAACCTGTAGAAAAGGGAGTATTTATATTAACTCCATCTAATATTGAAGTTAGTAATGAATTAAAAAATGAGCTTACAAACAAAGGAATTTTTAGTTCCTTCAAATAAGTCTAGTACTCGAACTTGGTAAAGTATTACGTGGTTAATTTTTTATATATTTGAGTGGTAGAATATAGCTTGAAAAACATGAACAGTATTAAGAGGAATCATAATTAATATAATAATATATAATGAATTAGAGGAAAGCTATGGAGAAGAAGGCATTTTTAGATATATTTAAAGACCACGATAAAAATTATATTTCAAGTATATATGAGGACATAGAACTATGTAAGAACATAGAAATTCCTATATATACAAAGGAGTTTGTGACTCCGGATATCTATATGAATATAAAAAACAACCAAAGTAAACTTGGGGTTTTTGTTCATGGTACTGGTGTGCTTGCGGATTGTGAGAGAAAGATGTTATGTTTTTCTACTAATACATATGAAACTCTGGACTATGATATTCATATTGTTAAGATAGAAAATAAATCAAAGTTTAAAGAACTTAAGCATAAAGATTATTTAGGCTCTATAATGGCTTTAGGAGTTAAGAGAAGCTTATTCGGAGACTTAGTAGTAAAAGGAGGTGCTTGCTTTGTTCCAATGACAAGGTCAGTTTCTCAATATGTTCAATATAATTTAACTAACATTGGAAATTGTCCATGTACTATTGATAGAATAGATATAAATAGTGAAGATATCCCAAAGATTGAATTTGAAGAAAAGATTATAATGGTTACATCCCTTAGACTAGATAATGTGGTACCTAGTATTTGCAATATGTCTAGGGCTAAGGGCACAGACCTTATAAGTAATGGGTCTGTATTATTAAATTATCTTAAATGTAATAGAAAGGATAAATTAATAGAAATGAAGGATACTATTACCATAAGGGGATTTGGAAAGTATAAAATTAATTCAATTGAAGGAGAAACTAGTAAGGGACGAATTAAATTATTAATAGGTAAATATATTTAATGCGGGGTGAAGGATATGAAGATGACAGCTATGGACATTATGAACAAAGATTTTAAAAAAGCCATGAGAGGATATAACATGGATGAGGTGGATGAATTTTTAGAACAAATTTCTGAGGATTATGAAACCGTGTATAAGGAAAATGCTATTTTAAAGGAAAAATTAGATGTTTTTCAAGATAAATTAGATCATTATTCAAAGATGGAAACTACTATTCAAAGCACTTTGTTATTAGCACAAAATGCTGCAGAACAGGCAAAGCAAAGTTCTCAATCAGAAGCTGAACTTATAATTAAAAATGCAAATGAAAGTGCTAAAAGAATTTTAGATAAAGCTCACACTGATGTTTTAAATATCAATGATGAATTCGATAGAACAAAACAGGAATTTGCTAAGTTTAGGAGCAAGTTTAGAAACTTTATAGTTACACAAATGGAAATGTTTGAAGCACTAGAAAAAGATTTTGATAAAAATTATAATATTTCAACTGTAATGGAAGAAAAGGTGCATGAGCCAGTATTAGAAGTTGCTTCTGAGAAGGATGTAGAAAGCTTTGAATATAATACAGCTGAATTAGAGGATATAAAAAGTTTTTTTGTAGATAAGTAGTATTGAAATTTTATTTACATATATTGTGTAATTTTTGGTAAATATGATTAATGTATAAACCGAGTTCTTTGCTTTAGAGAGAGTTTTTACTCTCACTGAAGGTTATTAATAGTATTATAAGTATGAATTTATTCATACTTATAATTCGTTGTCTTTTAGGAAAAATCATTATCCAGGGACGTAGCAGCTCTTTAATCTCACTTTAGGGTGAGATTTTTTTATCTACTGAAAGCTATTGACATATCCCGGAACATGTATATTATAATAGATGTAGTTGTACCCAATTAATGTGAAAAATTATATTTGAATATGTATTAACATAATTGATGACCTAAATTTGTATTAAAGAAAAGTACCTAGAATTATTTGTACCTAGGAAGAAAAGAGGAGATTTTAGCATGAGAATAGGAATTATAGGAGCTATGGAAGAGGAAGTAAGTTCTCTAATAGCTGATATGGAAATAAAGAAAAAAGTTACAAGAGCAATGATGACATTTAATCATGGAACTATTTACGATAAGGATGTTGTAATAGTTAGAAGTGGAATAGGTAAGGTAAATGCAGCAGTTTGTACACAAATTTTAGTTGATGATTTCAATGTGGATGCTGTTATAAATGTTGGTATAGCTGGTGGTATTGGAGAAGATATATATCCAGGAGATGTGGTTATTGCAACAGACTTAGTGGAGCATGATATGGACACAACTAAATTTGGAGATAGACCAGGTCAAGTTCCTAATATGGAAGTCTTTGACTTTAAATGTGATAAGGGATTAGTAGAAAAAGCCCAAAGTGCTTGTGAAGGTATAAAAGATATAAATATTTTCACTGGTAGAATAGTATCTGGAGATCAATTTATAGCTGATATAGAGAAGATAAGATGGTTAAAAAGCGAGTTTAATGCGCTATCTTGTGAGATGGAAGGAGCAAGTATAGCTCATTCAGCTTATCTTAATAATAAACCTTTTGTTATAATACGATCAATTTCTGACAATGCTAATAATGGAGCACATATGGACTATGAAAAATTTAAAGAAATATCAGTTAAAAATTCAAATACCATACTACGTTCTATGTTAAAAACTTTATAAGGTGATATTATATGAAAAGAATACTTGCAGAAAAAAATAGTGGAGAAAAAATTACAGTACAGGTTAAGGATGTAATCATTGGTGGAGATGACTTAGTGTTTATATCTGGACCATGTGCAGTGGAAAACTATGATAAAATGATAAAGATAGGAAGAGCCTTGAAGGACCAGGGAGCACATGTGATGAGAGCAGGTGCCTTCAAGCCTAGAACATCTCCCTATGATTTTCAAGGTCTCGGTATAGAGGGACTAAAAATACTTAAAGAAGTTGGAAATGAATTTGGTTTGCCAGTAGTATCTGAGGTAATGGATGCTAGAGATATAGAAATTTCTCTTCCTTATGTAGATATGATACAGGTTGGTTCTAGAAATATGTATAACTATACATTTTTGAAGGAATTAGGAAAGCTTAAAGTACCTGTACTTCTAAAAAGAGGGATAAGTGCAACTGTAGCTGAATGGATTTATGCAGCTGAATATGTTTTAAAGGAAGGTAATAATCAAGTAGTACTTTGTGAAAGAGGAGTAAGAACCTTTGAGACTACCACTAGAAATACCTTGGATTTAAACTCTGTAGCAGTGATTAAGGAAAATTATAGACTTCCTGTTATTGTGGACCCTAGTCATGGAACTGGAAGGCGTGAGTTAGTTGAAGCTATGAGTTTAGCTGCTGTGGCAGCTGGTGCAGATGGATTAATTATAGAAAGTCATGTAAATCCTGATAATTCTGTATCAGATGCAAGACAAACTATTAATGTAGAAAATTTAAAAAAAATTATAAATAAGTCTAATGCCATTAAAAATATTTTATCCGAGTTAAGATAAGGGGGAGTGGTTTTGACTTTAGGAATAATAATAGTAGTATTAGGTCTAATAATAGATAGAGGAACAAAATGGTGGGCTATAGGTACCTTAAAGGGTTCAGAAGGATTAACTGTAATTAAGGATTTCTTTACTCTTGATTATCTAGAAAACCGTGGAGCTGCCTTTGGAATGCTTCAAAATAAGCAGTGGTTATTTATTGTTATTACTATAGTTGTAGTTATAGGAATGATATTCTATTTATTAAAGTATAAGCCTAAGTTCAAGTTAGTATATGTATCTATTGCTATGATAATTGCGGGAGCAATAGGTAATCTTATAGATAGAATAAGTTATAATTATGTAGTGGATTTTATTATGGTTCATTATAGGGATGTATATTATTTTCCAACCTTTAATGTGGCTGATATGCTAGTTTGTATAGGAACATTTTTTCTATTAATATGTATACTGAAGGATGAGATTTAATGGATTTTAAAAATTATATTATAGAAGAAGAAAATGTAGGGAAGAGACTTGACTTATTTGTAAGTGAAAATGAAGTAGATATGTCTAGATCTTTTGTCCAGGGAATCATTGAAAAACAACAAGTGAAAGTCAATGGACAGATAAAAAAAAGTAATTACAAATTAAGAGTAGGGGATCAGGTTCAAGTAGAACTAGCTGAGCCAGTGGAACTTCAAGTAGAGGCTGAAGATATTCCTTTAGATATAATTTATGAGGACAGTGATGTTATAGTAATAAATAAACCACAGGACATGGTAGTCCATCCTGCCCCAGGAAATTATACTGGAACTCTTGTTAATGGTCTTCTTTATCATTGTAAGGACTTATCAGGTATAAACGGAGTTATAAGACCTGGCATAGTGCATAGAATTGATAAAGATACTTCTGGGGTATTAGTAGTTGCTAAAAATGATAAATCGCATAATTCATTAGCTATGCAGCTAAAGGACCACTCCATGAAGAGAACTTACTATGCCATAGTAGAAGGTATAGTAAAGGAGGAAGAGGGTACTGTTAGAACCAACATAGGAAGACATCCTGTAGAGAGAATAAAGATGGCTGTAGTTAAGAATGGAAAAGAAGCTATTACTAATTATAAAGTGCTGGAGCGATTTAAAAGTAATACCTTGGTGGAATGTAGATTAGAAACAGGTAGAACACATCAAATTAGAGTTCATATGGCTCATTTACATCATCCACTAATTGGAGATCAAGTATATGGATATAAAAAACAGAAGTTTAAATTGCAAGGTCAAGCACTTCATGCGAAAAATTTAGGCTTTATACATCCTACCACAGGAGAGTATATGGAATTTGATTCACAACTTCCAGAATATTTTCAGGATATATTAGATAAATTAAGAAAAGAAGTTTAGGGAGGGACTGTTATGGAACTGAAATCAGTACTTATGGACGATAAAGCAATTAAGAGAACTCTGACGAGAATTTCTCATGAAATTATAGAAAAAAACAAAGGTACAGAAAACTTAGTTATATTAGGAATTAAAAGTAGAGGAGTGCCACTAGCTAATAGAATTGCTGAACTAATCAACATGTTTGAAGGTGAAGAGGTAGAAGTAGGTAGTGTAGATATAACTAAATATAGAGACGACCTAAAAAAACCTGAAAACTTAAAGGAACATAATAGTATAGAATTAGGTGTAGACATAACTGGGAAGAGAATAATTCTAGTGGATGATGTTTTATTTACAGGAAGAAGTGTAAGAGCGGCAATAGATGCAATCATAGATAGAGGAAGACCTGAAATGATTCAGCTAGCTGTACTTGTAGATAGAGGTCATAGAGAGCTACCAATAAGAGCTGATTATGTGGGGAAAAACATACCAACTTCAAGAAAAGAGGATATATCTGTTGAACTAGTAGAAAAAGATGGAGTGGACTCTGTAAGTCTATACGAGAATAATTAGGAGAAAAAATTTATGTATAAAATAATTGTAACTACTACCTTTGGTATAGAGGCTATTACAGGCAAGGAGCTAAAGAATTTAGGATATGAAGACTTAAAAATAGAAAATGGAAAGATAACCTTTGAAGGAGATGAAATGGATGTTGCTATCTGTAATATCCATTTAAGAACTGCAGAGAGAGTTTTTCTAGAGATGGCAGAATTTGAAGCTACCTCCTTTGAAGAATTATTTCAAGGAACTAAAAAAGTTGACTGGGGTAGCTTAATACCTATTGATGGTAAGATGCATGTTATAGGAAAATCTGTTAAATCTACTTTACATAGTGTACCTGACTGTCAAGGTATAGTAAAAAAAGCTGTAGTAGAAAAAATGAAAGAAAAATATGATACTAATTGGTTTAGTGAAGATGGACCAGTATATAAGATAGAAGTTGGAATTCTAAAGGATAAGGTAACCCTTGCAGTAGATACCTCTGGAGTAGGACTTCATAAGAGGGGATATAGGGAAAATGCAGGAATGGCTCCTTTGAAAGAAACCTTAGCAGCAGCCTTAGTTTTGATAGCCAAATTCAATGGAGATGAGCTTTTAATAGACCCATTTTGTGGATCAGGAACTATACCTATAGAAGCTGCACTGATAGCTAAAAATATAGCACCAGGAGTTAATAGACACTTTGTAAGTGAAACTTGGCCTACCTTTGACAAAGAAATTTGGGAGCAGGTACGCGAAGGAGCAAAAAGAAGTGTTAATAAAAAAGACTTCGTTATTCAAGGCTCTGATATAGATGGAAGAGTACTTAGAACTGCCATGGATAATGCTAAAAAAGCAGGTGTAGAGAAGTATGTTAACTTCCAAAGACTTGATATGAAGGATGTAAGAAATAGAAAAAAAGGTGGTATGATAATAACTAATCCACCTTATGGAGAGCGACTTTTAGATGAAGATGAGGTTAAGTATCTCTACAAAACTTTTTCTAATGTGTATGAAGGACTAGAGGATTGGTCTTGCTATGTACTAACATCTTATGATGACTTTCAAAAGGTATTTGGAAAAAAGGCTGATAAAAACAGGAAACTTTATAATGGAAGAATTCAGTGTTATTACTATCAATATAATCCGAAGAAATAAATTAAAGACTATCTCAAAAAGTTTTGAGATAGTCTTTGTTTTAAACTTGCTTTAAATCAAGTTTTATAGGATCTACATAGATGGTTTTGTTTGTGGAGTAGGTTACCATACCAGGCTTTCCTTTAGCCATTTTTTTAACATTTCTAATTTCTGTGTAGTCTATAGGTACCTTTGTAGAGTTTTTACCCTTGCTATAGAAGGCGGCTAAGGTAGCAGCTTCAAGAAGGGTGGAATCAGGTACTTCTCCATGGTTTTTAATGATTACATGGGAACCTGGGATATTTTTTATGTGAAGCCAAATATCATTGTTATGAGCAAACTTCAGAGTTAAATAATCATTTTCTAGATTGTTTTTACCTACATATATATCAATGCCATCACTAGATATGAAGTGGAGTGGTTTTGAAGGCTTAGTTTTTTTACTTTTCATAGACTTTTTGAAAGCAATGTAGCCAGTTTCCACTAACTCATTTTTTATATCCTCTAAATCTTTATAGTTATCAGCATTTTCAATATTACTAAGTACTGATTGAAGATATTCATCCTCTTCTTCAGCTAATTCTATTTGGATATAAGCATTTTCTTCTGCAGCTTTTAATTTATTGTATTTTTTAAAATACTTTTGAGCATTTTCAGAAGGGGTTTTATTTACATCTAAAGGAATTTTAATATATTCTTCTTCATCACTATAGTAATTTAATGCTTCAACCTCTTTATCACCCTTTTTGATATTATAAATATTTGCAGTTATAAGCTCTCCATATAGATTATATTTTTGCTTTTCTTCACATTCAATTAAAGTTTTCTTTAGAATGTTTAATTTTTTTTCAACTCTGTCTATGTTATTTATAACTAGCTTTTGCATATCATGACTTTTGCTTTGAAGTCTATTTATTTTATCCTTTGCATGATAGAAGCTTTCTAGAAGACTACTAGGAGAAGAATATTCTTCACATTGTCCACCATCATCTAAAATATGTTCTAGCCTTATACAGTGGAAATCTTTTAGTTCATCATTTATGGAATAGCTATAAAGGTCATAATTATTATCTTTGGATTTATCAAAAAACTCTATTAAGAATTCATAGATTCCCTTTAGGTTATTTTTACTTAAAGGAATATTTCTTTTATTTAGCCTAAAAGAAATCTCTTTAGCTATAGGATTACTTACTCCATCTAAAACTCTAGTAAAGAATTTTTCATTTAGAACTTCATCTTCATATAGACTAAAAGTTTTTTCTTGAAATGATTCAAAGGTAGCGTTGAATATATCAAGTTTATTACTTTCAGGAGGATATACATATTCAATACCAGGATAGAGTACTCTATAGCTATTTATATCTGGTGTAATATGTTTTATGGAATCCATGATGAGTCCATCTCTTTTTCTTATCAAAGTAATGTTACTGTGTCTACCCATGATTTCAATTATTAAGGTATATATACTGTTAAAGCCTAATTCATCACTACTTTCAAAATCTAAAAGTAGGATTCTGTCATTATTTAATTGAGTCACATTTTTTAAAACTGCAGTATTGAGATATTTTCTTAAAACCATACAAAATACAGGTGCCTTAAGTGGGCTTTCCTTAGAGTAATCAATAAAGTTTATTCTAGGATAAGAAGCGTTAGCATTTAGCAGTAGTCTAACAGGTTTCCTATTTATTTTAAAGCTCAGTACTATTTCATCCTTTTCAGGTTGGGTTATTTTATCTATTCTACTGCTTATTAGAGTGTTTTTTATTTCATTGGCTAGAGAGCGCAAATATAATCCATCTAGTGCCATATAAATCATCCTTTCATTTAAGCATATATTTTACAGTATATCACTATTATTTTATAAATAAAATACAAAATAAGTTAGGACAAGGATAATTTCCTTAATTGAAGATGATATAATAAAAGTAATATTGCATTTAAGGAATATTTAAGTTAAAGGAACTGTAGTTGTTTAAGAAGTAATAAGAATGAATTTACATAAGAGTTACATATATAGAAAAAAATTATAAAGGCAGGGTGGATATAAATGGAATTAAGGGGAAGTATCATTAAATTAAGAAGGGAATTTCATAGATGTGCAGAAGCAGGGTGGTTAGAATTTGAAACCACCATAAAAATAATGGATTACTTGAAAAAACTCGGATATAATCTACAATATGGTAAGGAAATACATAGTAATCCAATGGGTATGGCTGATGAAGAAATACTTGCTAATCATAGGATAGAGTGTAGTGAAGCAATTAAAAACAAGTCCTATAATGTAGATGAAATTCTACAAGGCTATACTGGGGTAGTAGCAACTATAGATACAGGAGTTCCGGGTCCTACCATGGCTTTTAGATTTGATATAGATGGTCTTAAGGTTGAGGAAGCTAAGGAAAATCATAGACCTTTTAAAGAAGGGTTTTCTTCTAAAAATCCAGGAATATGTCATTGTTGCGGTCACGATGCTCATATAGCTATGGGCCTTCAGCTTGCAAATACTATTGTAGAGATGAAAGAAAAATTAGCAGGAAAAATAAAGCTCATATTTCAACCGGCAGAGGAAGAGGTTAGAGGGGCTAAGTCTATGGTAGAAGCTGGAGTTTTAAAAGATGTAGATTATTTATTTTCTGGTCACATGGGCTTTATTGATAAAAATAATGCCATAGCTGTTAAAGTTAAAAATTTGCTTGCTACTAATAAAGTAGAGGTAGAGTTCTTAGGTAAATCTGCCCATGCAGGACTTTGCCCAGAAGAGGGAAGGAATGCTCTTTTAGCAGGAGCAAGCTGCATTTTAAATCTTCATAGCCAAGTGCAATTTGGAAAAGGAGTAGGAAGACTTAACGTAGGAACTCTTCATGGAGGAACTGGAAAAAATGTTATAGCAGATAAAGCAGTTTTACAGTTGGAAACAAGGGGCGATACTAACGAAATTAATGATAGAATCATGGATATGGTTTGTCGAGTAGTTAAGGGTGCAGCAATTTCCTACAATGTGGAATATAATATAAGAGTAGTTGGTTCTGCAAGGGCATATAATAGCCCCGATAATGAATTTTCTAAGGTAGTAGTAAAAAATCTTAGAAGTTTACCTATAGATATTATTGAAGAGTTTTCATTTGGAGCCTCTGAGGATATAACTTATATGTTAGAAGAGGTGGAAAAGCAAGGTGGAAAGGGAATGTATTTTATAATTCCATCTTCTATTGTGGCACCGCATCATAATCCTCATTTTGATTTTAATGAAGAATCACTTATAATAGGTCATGATGCTTATGTATGTATGATAAAAACCTTTTTACAAAAGAGTATGATTTAATTAAACTTGAGATAAATTTACTAAATTAAACAAGCTAAGGGATGTGTAGTTTTGAAAGAAGCAATGAAAGAAATTTTGGAAAAATATTATGGATATAAAAGCTTTAGGACAGGTCAACAGCCAGTTATAGAATCTATCTTAAAGGGAGAGGATGCACTTACTATAATGTCTACAGGTAGTGGTAAGTCTATATGTTACCAAGTGCCTGCTTTAATCCTTCAGGGATTAACTATAGTAATTTCACCTTTAATTTCCCTTATGAAGGATCAAGTAGATGCACTTAAGGACATGGGTATACCTTGTAGCTATATTAATAGCTCCTTAAGCAGTAAAGATTTTAAGGAAGTATTAGATGGAATAAAGGAAGAAAAATATAAAATACTTTATATAGCCCCTGAGAGGTTAGATAATATAGAATTTTATAATGTAATTTCTAGGATACCTATTAGCCAGATAGCTATAGATGAGGCCCATTGCGTATCTCAATGGGGTCATGACTTTAGAGCTAGCTATAAAAGAATTGCAGGTTTTATAGAAAGGCTTATGGTGAGACCTATAGTTACAGCCTTTACTGCTACAGCTTCTAAAGAAGTAAGACAGGACATAGTAAAACTTTTAAAGCTTCAAAGTCCTAAAATATTTATTACTGGCTTTGATAGAGAAAACTTGTCTATAAATATAGTTAAATCTGAGAATAAGAAGAAATATTTTCTTAAATTTATGGAAGACAATAAAGAGAACTCTGGTATTATATATGGAGCTACTAGAAAGGAAGTAGATAATATTTATAGAGAGCTTTCTAGTAAGGGATATAATATAGCTAGATATCATGCGGGTTTATCTGATGAGGAAAGAAAAGAGAATCAAGAAGATTTTATTTATGATAGAGTTAAGATTATGGTGGCAACTAATGCCTTTGGTATGGGAATAGATAAGTCTAATATAAGATATGTGGTTCACTATAATATGCCTAAAAATATAGAAGGTTATTACCAAGAGATTGGAAGAGCTGGTAGAGATGGTGAGAAGAGTCAGTGTATATTATTATTTTCTCCAGGAGATATCCATGTTCAAAAGTATTTAATAGAGATGAGTATAGAAAATCCAGAGAGAAAAAACAATCAGTATAAAGCACTTCAGCAGATGGTGGATTTTGTTTATAGTAATGATTGTTATAGAAAATATATTTTAAATTACTTTGGAGAAAGCTATGAAGATGACTGTAACAATTGTAGTAATTGTTTAAATCAAGGAGAGATAGTTGATAAAACTGTAGATGCTCAAAAGGTACTATCTTGTATATATAGGATGAAACGAAACTATGGTGCAACTATGCTTATAGATGTACTTAGAGGATCAAAAAATAAAAAGGTTACACAGTTTAATTTTCAAGAGCTATCTACCTATGGAATAATGAAGGATTATTCAGGTGAAAATCTAAAAACTTTTATAAACACATTAATTTCTCATGGATATATAAATCAAGTTGAAGGAACTTATCCTGTCCTTGCATTAAATAATAAGTCTATGGAAGTACTTAGAGGTCAGGAAGTAGTTCACTTTAAAGAATTTAAAGTTAAAGTAAATGCAGAGGTAAGAAATGAACTCTTTGATATATTAAGAGAACTTAGATATAGCATGGCAAAGGCTGCTGGAATTCCTCCATATATAATTTTTAGTGATGGAACCCTTAGGGAAATGAGTGTTAAGCATCCTACAAATAAGGAGGAGTTTTTAGAGATATCTGGAGTGGGAGAAACTAAGTATAGTAAGTATGGTAAGGAATTTCAAGGTGCTATTATAGAGTATGTTGAAGCTAACAATCTAACTGTTAATGAAAAGAATAACCCTGACAAAAGTTATGAAGAAGCTAGTGTAACTAAATCAGAAGAAGATAGAAGTATTAATAAGGAATCAGTGGATTTTTATGTAAATACTGATAAAAAACTATTTGAAAGGTTAGTTTTAGTGAGAAGGGAATTAAGCAGGGTAGAAGGTGCTATGGAACAGAATATCATAGCAAAAAATACTCTAAAAGAGATAAGTGGAAGATATCCTAAAACCTTAGAAGAGCTAAAGGATATAGGAGGTATGGGGCCTAAGAAGATAGAAAAATATGGAGTGACTTTAATAGAAGCAGTAAATACATACATAGAAAAAGAGGGAATAACTCCTATATGGGAAGAAAAAAAGAAAAAAAGATTAGTTATAGATGGAGATGAAAGAAAGAATAAGGAAATAGCTTTAGACATGTTAAATGAAGACTTTGCAATTGAGGATATTGCAGAAGAGATTGAGGTATCAATTTCAACTATACTTGGATACGTTACAGAGTATATAGAGGAGTATGGAAGACCTAAGTTTACTATTCCTTTAAATAAATTTTTTAACCAAGATGAAGAAAAAATTATCATGGAAGTTTGTGAAAGAGTTGGCTATGATAAGGTTAGTAAGGTAAAGGCAGAGTTACCTAAGACAATTAATTATGAATCTATAAGAGCTGTTATACTTAAGAATTACTTTTAAGAGGAGAATATTATGGAAATTTTAAAATTTACAAAGATGCAGGGAGCAGGAAATAATTTTGTGGTTTTTGAAGATATGGAAGTAAAACACAATGATTTAGATACTTTAGCTAAAAAGTTATGTGATAGAAATTTTGGCATAGGAGGAGATGGAATATTAGTAGTAAGAAGAAGTAAAATTGCTGATATTCAAATGATAATAATAAATAGTGATGGTTCCTATGCTGGTATGTGTGGAAATGGAATAAGATGCTTTGCAAAATACGTATATGAAAACAACATAGTAAGAAAAAGTGAGTTTACCGTTGAAACAGGAGATGGTATAAAGGTTTGTCATCTGTTCATAGAAGATAATAAGGTAAAAGCTGTTAAGATAAATATGGGAAGAGAGAGTTTTAATCCAAAGTTTATTCCTGCCTTAGGAGAGGAAGAAATTATTAAAAAAGATATATGTGCCAATGAAAAAAACTATAATATAACTTCATTATTACTTGGAGTTCCCCATACTGTTTTATTAACTGAAGAGGGAGGGTTTAAGGTTGAAGAAGGTGCAGCCATAGAAACCCATGAATTATTTCCACAAGGGACCAATGTTAACTTTTGTAGAGTTGTGAATAGAGGGGAAATAAAGGTTAATACCTGGGAAAGAGGCGCAGGGCCAACCCTTGCCTGTGGAACAGGATGTTGTTCATCGGTGGTGGTTTGTAATAAATTAAATTTAGTAGATAAATCTGTGAAGGTTATGGCTCCAGGAGGTATTTTAACTATAGAAATAACTGAGGGTGGAATAATGATGACGGGGCCAGCGGAGAATGTATTTAAGGGTGAAATAGCAGTATAAGTGAACATTAAGGGTTTATATTTAAACAATTTATAAATTTGTTTTAATATAACCCCTTTTTTACTTATTTATAGAATTATATTTGAAATAAATGGTAATAATTATAGTTGTGATAAAAGAAATCTATATTTTTAATATGTTTAAGGAGATAAACTGGTGATCAACAAAATAGATTTAGATTCAATAGCAATAAATACGAAGGCTATGTCTATGCTTTCCAAGGAAGTGTGTGAAGAGTATAGCATTTTACCTTATGACATAAAAAATAATGAGATCTATTTAGCTACCTTTATGGAGCATTCCAATGAAGAAATTAATATATTAAGATTTATTTTAAAGAAAAAAATTATATTTAACTTATGTACTATAGATCAATTTAAGATTTATTTAGATAAATATTATGAAGAAATTTATAGAAAGCAAATAGTTAAGGGACTTAAAGGTGAAGAGTATCCTAGAAAGGAGCTTGATAAAGAAGTAAAGGGACCCATTATTTCTTTAGTTGATTCAATTTTTAGAGAAGGTATTGAAAAAGGTGCAAGTGATATACATATAGAGTCATGGAAGGATAGAATCACTGTAAGGTATAGAATTGATGGAGTTTTAAATATTTTTAGTACTTTACCTAAGAATATTTATGAGGTTATAGCAACGAGAATAAAAGTTATGGCAAATATGGATATTACTAATAAATATACTCCAGAAGATGGAGAGATAAATCTTAAAGTAAAGGAACATATTTATGATTTAAGAATATCTACAATGCCTACTGTTCACGGAGAAAAATTTGTAATAAGAATATTACAAAGAAATGCACCTTTGTTAAATATAAATAAGCTAGGTTTTACACCTAAAGATTATCGACTCTTAAAAAATATATTAAAGTTTAAACAAGGGTTAATCATAATTACAGGTCCTACAGGAAGTGGAAAAACTACTACTTTATATTCTATGATAAATGAGTTGAACGAAGAAACTAGGAATATAGTCACTGTAGAAAAGCCGGTGGAGTGTGAAGTTGAGGGAATTAATCAAGTTTCCATAGGAGAAGGTAGTGCTACCTATGGAAATATATTAAAGGCAGTATTAAGACAGGATCCTGATGTAATAATGGTTGGTGAAATTATAGATAAGGAAACTGCTGAAGTAGCTATAAGAGCATCTTTAACAGGTCACTTAGTTTTAACTACCTTGCATACTAACGATGCTAGCAGTGCTATAAATAGACTAACTAACATGGGGATAGATGGAGATATAATTAAAAGTTCTCTTGTTCTTGTAATTGCTCAAAGGTTAACAAGATTAATATGTGAAAAGTGTAAGGTGAAATATAAATTATCCAAGGAAGAAAAGAAGCTTCTAGCCATGGATAGGATTGAAGAAGGCTATAGAGGAACTGGATGTATTAAATGTAATAGCACTGGATACAGAGGAAGAACTGTAGCCTATGAGATTATGATTATGGGAAAGAGATTAAAGGAGTCTATGGATATTGGGGATAGTGATATATTAAGAAACATAGCTATTGAAGAGGGAATGATTACTATGAATGAATATTTTAAGGAATTAGTTGTAGAGGGAAGTACTTCAGTGGAAGAGTATTATGGAAATATGCAGGTTTATAACATTGAAAAAGCCTTAGGAGTGGATTATGGAGTATAAGTATAAGGGGATAAATGTAAAGGGGAAAATTGTATCAGGAAAAGTTATAGTAGAAGATCATTGGAGTTTAATGGAGAGATTAGAAGAGGAAGAAATATATTGTATTAAATATAAAGAATTGCATAAAGAAAATACATATTTGTTTAAAAGAAGGATTTCAGAAAAAAATTTATCTACTTTTTGCAGAAATTTAAAGAATAATTTAAAGGCGGGAATTCCTTTAGTTAATGCTTTGAAACTATTAGTAGAGCATTTAGGGGATAAAAGGTTATGTGAAATTCTAAATAAAGTTATAAATAATATAAAAAGTGGTTTATCCTTTTCAGAAAGCTTAGAGAAGTTTAAAAGTGTTTTCCCTGAATTTTTTATAACATTAATTCATTTTGGAGAAGAAAGTGGTAGATTGCAGCAGATTCTAACTTTCATGGAAAAGTACTATATGAAGGAATATAAAAGGCGAAAGAAAATTATTAGCGTAAGTACTTATCCTATAGGATTATTTGTATTTGTATTAATTATGGGCATGATTGCCATTTACAAGTTAGTACCTACATTTTTTAATTCTATGGATATAGAAAATATGAAACTTCCTTACATAACTAGATTTTATTTAGGATTATCTAGAGTTATAAATAGTCTAGGTATACTTGTAGTACCAATAGGCATAGGGATTTTTATAGGCATAAGCTTTATACATATCTATCTAAAGGGGAAAGGGATAACCTATAATTTAAAATATAAAAATCCACTAACGAGAAATTTAGAGAAAAATAGATTTTGTTGTAAATTTACTATGGCCCTTTCAATGATGATAGGTAGTGGTATTGATATAAAATCTTCTTTAATCTTACTGAGAAATTGTGAAAATGCCATTTACATTAAGGAGCGGTTAAATAGATGTATAGAAGGATTAGAAAGAGGTGATAGCCTTTATGAGGGCCTTAAGAGGTGCAATATTTTTTCAAATTATTTTCTATCAACAATATATATAGGAGAAATTAATGGAAGTGTTGAAGAGGTGTTGCAATGTTGTAATGAAGTTTTCGAAGAAGAACTTGAAGGGAAATTAGATAGGATCACATCCCTAATAGAGCCACTACTAATAGTCTTTGTAGGTCTATTTATAGGATCTATCATTATTGCAATTATGATTCCATTGTTTAATATGTACAATACAAAGTTTTAAAAGGTATTAAGGTAGAAAACTATGAAGAAAAATGGATTTACACTAATAGAATTAATAGTGGTATTAGGTATATTATCTATATGTTCATTTATAATATATCCTCATTTAAACTCCTATGATGAAAAGAAGTTAGCCATGGAAATGGAACATGGGGTTAATGGCACAATTGAATTTATAAATAGCTGTAAGATGTATGCAAGAAATAATTATGATAATAGGAAACTCTTTAGATTAGTTATCCAAAGTAGAGAATTAAATCTATATCATGGAACTGTAAAAGTACAGAGTTATCTATTACCAGATTCACTAAGGATACATATATCTAATGATGCTAGTATAACTATACCATTAGATATTGACGGAAATACATCTTTGGGAAGGTCTATAAATATATATGATCCAGAGGGACGTAGAGAAGTTATAACCATAAAGGTAGGAACAGATTATGTTAGTAAGCAAAAATAAAGGAATTACACTGTTAGAAACTATAATAAGCATGTTAGTTATATCTACTATTCTCATAGGAGCACTTACTTTTTATGGTGTAATGGGAAGGTGTGAAGAAGAAGAGAAAAAGGAAATGAAGGCCACTTTTCAGATAGATGCAGTTAAAAAGCTTATTTTATGCAATATGGATTATGGTGATATTAAAGAAGAAATAGTTGAAAAAACTAGATTCATAAATACTAGTGATTTATCAGAGGAAGCTCTAGGTAGTATAAATATAAAATATATTATAAAGGATGAAGTAAAGCAATACCCAATTATAATGTTAATGGGAACTGAAGAAACTGGTAAAGAAATTATAAAAATACAGGTTTTATATAGGTTTCAAGATGGAAAGGAAATAAATTATGTATTTTACAAGGGTAATTATGAGAAAAGCTAAAGGTGTTACTATATTAGAATTAATAGCGGCTTTAAGCATTTCCTCGTTAATAATTACAGTTATTATTAGCAGTTATAGTATTTGGATGAAAAGCTATAAGGAACGAGTGTATTATTCTAGTGAAATTACAGGGATTTATGAAGCACTTATGTATATAGAGAATTATGTTAATTATAGAGGTGAAGGATGTTTTTTAAAAGAGGGGGATATAATTATACCTACATCTGTAGGAGAAAGTTATGTTTCTTTAGATGGGAATGAACTTAGGTTTTTTTTCAAGAATAAACATGGAGTAGGCCACACCAATCAGCCTCTTTTATATGATGTGAGAGAATTTAAAGTTAGGCAAAATGGTAAGGTTATATTCATTAAAATAGTTACGAATAAAGGAATTAGTGGAGAGAGAGCAATTGGTAAAATATAAAACAGGTTTAAGCAAGTATAGAAAAATTCATAGGGGGTGGATATTAACTTATGTGGTAATTGTAGGAATGATTATTTCCCTAACTATATGTTATTCTATGAAATCCTTTATTAATAGAAATTCTTATATTAAAAATTATGTGGAATATAACTTGAAAGAAAATAAGGACCATAGCTATAAGGAGCACTTAATAGCTAATTTTAATAGTTATGTACTAGAAAATATAGAAACTATAAATGCAGAGACTCCAGCGAAATACTTTGAAAGGAAGGCTGGTGAAAAACTAATCACCTATTATAATAGTTATATAACCTATGATTTAAGTAATAAGTATTTTCAAATCAATGGATTAAATAGAGTTTATAGGTTCGCTATGGAGATTAGTGGTAGTGAAGTTAAATATATTTTTAAGGGGAATTTAGTACAGTAGAAGGGAGAGTTATGAAGAAAAGGTGTACGATTGAAATAAGTGAAGAAGGAATAAAGTTTGTAAAAGAAAAGATTAAAGATTTAAAAAAGGATAAGAATTTTTACTGCACATATTGCTGTAAGAAAAATTATAAAGACACTGATGTAGCAGTTGAGGAAAATTTAAGAAAGCTTAATTTGGACATAATTTTAGAGGGAGAAGAGATATTTGTACATAATATTTTTGTGCCTAAAGTAAATAAAAATAAACTAGATTTAATTGTTAAAAATCAAGTAATAAAAATTTTTTATAATATAGAAAATATAATATTTAACTATGAAATTATTGGGAATAAAAGAGGAAAATTAGAGGTAGCCATATACTGCATAAATGTAAAGGATTCACTTTTAATGAATGGAGAATTGTTTTTAGGAGCAAATATAAATTCTATAATACCTATACAACAGTTATATACAAATAAATACAACAAAAAGATTAAAAATGGAGAATTCACTTTAATAATATATAGAAATAAGTATGTTTATATCATTGAAGTAGAAAATGGAACTATAAGAGCAAATAGAGTTATAAATGGAAGTAACGAAAATGTAAATATAGAAATCTTAGCATTTTTGAGAGAGATTAATGGAGAAGAACATAATAATAAGGGAATTTACATCATTACAAATGAGAAAAAGGAAAAGGTTAAGGTCGCTAATTTATATGAGATGAAAAGGAGTTTTCCTGTAAATTCTTAATTTATGAAAGGGAGGGAGACAATGAAAGAAGGATATTATCCTCAATGGTATATAGAGAGTTTAAGGTACATCTATAAGAAAAATATAATAAGGACTTTGATATATTTTTCTGTATTATTTATAATTATTTCCATGGGAATATTAGGAAATTATTATAAGAGATTAAATATTGTAGGTAAAGTGCAGTATAACAAAAACATAGAATTAAATAATGACAAAAAAAGTATTACAACCTTTGCATATAACTATATTTATGAAATAATTTCAAAGGAAGAGCTTGAGATAAATTCTATGAATATAGATGACAATAATATAGGATTTAATATAAAGATTAAAGATAAGGAAGATTATTCAATGTGTATTAAAACTTTAGAAGAAAAGTTTTCAATAGTTGAAGTTTCATCTATTCTCAAAGAGAAGGAAGAGCTATATTTTACAGCTAAGGTAAAGATTAATGGATACTAGAAAATATAAATTAATTAATATTACTATAGTTATAGCAACTATAATACTCTTAATAGCCTATGGTAAAACACAAATAGATTTAAATAATGCTAAAAATCATAGAAATTTAGTTGTAAGTAACCTTGTAGAAGAAAATAAAAAGGAAGAGTTTAAACTTGGAGAATTCTTAAATAGATTAAGAAGTTATAATGATATTTCTTTAAATAACATTGTTGTTTATGACTCTTGGGGTGAAGTAACTATCAAGTGTAAGGGGGATTTTACTACTTTTAAAAATTTACTTAGTGATTTAGGTAAGATGGATGAAATAAAAGAAATCAACTCTTTGGTGGTCGAAGAAGATATTTGCACCTTTATTCTTGTATTCAAAAAAATCTAAAAAATTTGGTATTTTTATGTTGACTATTTATTTATTGTTATGTATAATTAGTGCCAAGGTAAAAGTAAATATTGTCTTATCACGAGCGGTGGAGGGACTGGCCCTTTGAAACCCAGCAACCTGTGTATATATATTGAATCATATATCTTTATATGTGCGTCATGGTGCTAAATCCTGCAGCTTTTTTGAGCTGGAAGATAAGAGAATGAATTGGCATGCATGAAGTTTTATGCACTAGAGATTTATTCTCTAGTGCTTTTAATTTTGCCCCAAATAATTAAATCTAGATTTAAAGTAAATAGGATATCTACAGTAAAGGTCGGTGCTAGATAATGATAGAGGTATCACATATCAATAAGAGTTTTGAGAGTTTAAAAGTTTTAAAGAATGTATCATTTACCATAGAAGAGGGACAAGTATATGGAATTATAGGTCACAGTGGAGCTGGAAAATCTACCATGTTAAGATGTATAAATGGATTAGAATGTTATGATGAAGGCAGTTTGAAAGTTATGGGAAAAGAAGTTTCCTCTATGACAGAAAGAGATATTAGAGAGTTTAGAAAAAATGTTGGAATGATATTTCAAAATTTTAACTTACTTAAAAGGTCTAATGTATATAATAACGTAGCATTACCATTACAACTATGGGGATATGATAAAGAGCATATAGAAAAAAAGGTAGAAGAATTGTTGAAAATTGTTGGATTATCCCACAAGATAAAGTCTATGCCTAAAGAGTTAAGTGGCGGAGAAAAGCAAAGAGTAGCAATTGCAAGAGCTTTAGCTTTAGAACCTAAAATATTACTCTGTGATGAAGCAACATCAGCACTGGATCCTAAAACTACAAAGGACATATTAGAGCTGTTATCTAAAATTAATAAAGAAATGGGGATTACCATAGTAATGGTTACTCATCAGATGGAAGTAGTAAAGTCTATATGCCAGCGAATAGTGCTTGTAGAAGGCGGAGAAGTTAAAGCTGAAGGAAATGTAGATGAACTGTTCTTAAGACCAGGATATTCTCTAAGAAAATTCTTAGGAGAAGAAGAAGAAATTTTATTTCAAGATGGAGTCAATATTAAGATATATTTTCCGGCAAATAAAAGTGAAAATTCATTTATAACCAACATGGCTAGAGATTTGAATGTAAATTTTTCTATTGTGTGGGGCAAGTTAGAAAGATTTAGGGAAAATATATTGGGATCATTAGTCATAAGAGTTGATGAACAGTGGAAGGAAGTTGTTACTAGTTACTTAGAAAAGAATAAATTCCAATGGGAGGTGTTATAGTTATGACAGCAGAAGCAATTATAGGGATCCTTAGTAGTGCACTAATAGAAACTTTAATAATGGTAGTGATATCTACGATCTTTGCAGTAATTATTGGTATGGTTTTAGCCATAGCTTTAATACTAACAACCAAAGAAGGTCCAATGGAAAATAAATATATATATAAAATATTAGATGGGGTTATAAATACTTTAAGAAGTTTACCTTTCGTAATATTGATGGTAGTAGTAGTTCCTGTTACTAGAGTTATTGTAGGTAAATCCATAGGAACTACAGCGGCCATAGTACCTTTGACTATAGCTGCAGCTCCTTTTGTTGCAAGAATTATTGAAACTTCTTTAAAAGAAGTAGATAAAGGAGTTATAGAAGCAGCTCAATCCTTAGGAGCTACTAAGACTCAAATAATATTTAAAATAATGATAAAAGAAGCCTTACCATCTATTGTGTCAGGTCTTACTTTAACTATTATAAGCATTATAGGATATTCTGCCATGGCTGGTTCTATTGGTGGAGGCGGTCTTGGAGCAGCAGCTATAACCTATGGATATAATAGATTTAATACTCCAATTATGATATTTACAGTGGTAGTTTTAATTATATTTGTTCAATTTATTCAAAGCTTAGGAAACTACATATATAAGAAACTAAGCTAGTATTCAAAATTTAAGTTTAGAAATTTATAATCAAGGAGGAATATATACATGAAAAGATCAGTAAAGAAATTATTAAGTTTAACGTTAACATTAGCTTTAGGGGTGACTTTAGTAGGCTGTGGTTCTAAAGGAAAGGTAGGCTCACAGGATAAGGATGAAGATAAGGTTATAGCTATAGGAGTATCTCCAGAGCCTCATAAAGCTATAGTGGAAAATGCTATAAAGCCACTATTGGAGAATCAAGGATATAAAGTAGAAGTAGTAGAATTTTCAGATTATGTACTACCTAATACTGCCCTTGAAGAAGGTGAAATAGATGCAAATTATTTTCAGCATGTACCTTTTTTAGAAGCTACAGTAAAGGAAAAATCTTATGATCTTTCTTATACAACAAAGGTACACCTAGAACCAATGGGAGTATATTCAGAAAAATTAGATGATATAGGGGCTATTAAAGATGGTGCGGAAATAGCAATTCCTAACGATCCATCTAATGGAGCAAGAGCCTTAAAACTTTTAGCTAAAAATGGAGTAATTGAAATTTCGGAGGGGGATCTAGTAACTGCAAAAGATATTACTTCAAATCCTAAAAATGTTAAGATAACAGAGCTAGATGCAGAACAGTTACCAAGGGTTCTAAAAGATGTAGAATTAGCAGTAATAAATACTAACTACGCTTTAGAGGGAGGACTTAACCCTTTAAAAGATGCCTTAGTAATTGAAGGTACAGATAGTCCATATGCAAATATCATTGCTGTTAGAACTGAAGATAAAGAAAAGGATAAAATAAGAGCTTTAACAAAGGCAGCCACTTCTGAAGAAGTAAAAAAATACATCGAAGATAATTATAAAGGAGCTATTGTTCCTGGGTTTTAAATCTATAAAAATGTATATAATAGATATGAGTATATGGATATAATATGTATTTTTAATAATATACTATAATAGTGCAAAAACAC
>NZ_DGRF01000061.1:0-20399 GCF_002390995.1 Clostridium sp. UBA4395 | reverse complement strand
CATTCTGATACAGCCCCCTATAATATGCGAACCATGATGCTGTAAAAATATGATATACTATTTTTAAATGGGGTGAATAAAATGAACGCTAATGAACCGAATGAAAAAAAGCAACATATTTTAGATGCTGCAATTAGTGTATTTATAGAAAATGGCTTTGAAGAAACAAGTATGCGTCAAATAGCCTCAGCTGCTGGGCTTACTACTGGTGCAATATATCATCATTTTAAGAACAAGGACGAGCTATTCTACCACGCAGTAAAGGAAGCTATGTACTTTGCTCAAAAACTTTCTGAAAAAGATGAAAGTAGTAATCTTAAAAGTACTGAAAATATGTTAAATGAAATTAGTAATAAAGTTAGAGAACGTATGTCTAAGGTTAATGAGCAACGCCTTTTGGTTTTATTAATAGGCTACGTATTATCCAAGGGTGGCTCTCTTAGCGAAAGCCTTAAACAAGATTATAATGAAATAATAAATAAGGTAGCAGATATGTACTTTTACGCATTTGGTATTGAAAATAAAAACTGTAAAAAAAGTCTTGCTGCTATTTTAATAGCAGCTCTAGATGGTGTTGCAATGCAATATTCCCTAGGGGTTTTAAAACAGGAAGATCAAGAATTTAAAGACACCTTTGTGAGATTTTTTGCAGAAAGTATTCCTGCATTTATGGAAAAAAATAAATCCTAAGCTAAGTTACATAAAACAAGGATACTTGTAATTTTTACATAGCATCCTTGTTTTTATATTGTTAAAATAAATAATATATGTGTGATTTTTATAATGAAAACTCTAATTGGTAATCTCTTGGGTCATTTTCATATAGTTCTTTATTTATTTCCACTGCTTCTTTACAGCCTAATGAAAAATAAAAAGCAATTGTTTCTTCAGCAGAACCTGCACAAATATAAATTTTATCTGCTTTCCACTCTCTTGCAGCATTAGCAGAAAGTACGAATAAATTTTTTCCTATTCCTTTATTTCTACATTCTAAGGTTATGAAAAGTTGATCTAATAAAACATAATTAAATTTTTCACCAAAAAATTCACGATTAACTGTTGAAAACCCCAGTAATTTGTTATTATCATCAAACGCAGCAATGGCACTTCCCCCACTTAAAATAGTTTTCTTCAAATTTCTTAGATGATATTCATAGCCGTTTGGCCAATCACAATCTTGGTAATTTATTTCTACTAATTTACGTTTGCCATCCACATCTCTCCATGCTTTTCCTATATATTGAGATGGATTCATTTTGTTTATATACTCACATTCCTCTAATTCTAATTTTCTATATATAACATTTGCCATACTTCTACCTCCAAATACTTATATAAAATAATCCTTTTCTATAACACTTTGAACTCCTTAGAAATTTTCTCTTGTCACTAATTTTTACAGTAACTTCACTTTTATATTTACTATTTACATAAACACATATTCTAGTAAAAGTCCAACAACTCAAACTTCAGTAAAATCTGTATTCTTAATTAAAATTTTATTTTCAATGAATAATTATAGAACTGTTATCCCAAAATAGTATAGAGATATCTAGTGGTCTCTCTTCACAATACTCTAAAAATTTTTTTCTTGCAATTGAATTGATTTTATCAATATTTAAAATTTAATTTATACAACCCATAAGTTAAGTGTTTATAGGCTTTAAGATACAATTTCAAAACAAATTGTATTTTCAAATTATTTATTATATAGGTTATTTATGTAAAGGTGACCATTAATTAATTGAAAATTCATTATGCTTTTCCACTTCACATTAGTGAAGATTCATGATAAACTTATTTTTACCAAAGAATTTCCTAGTAACAAATTTAAAGCCACTAAAACTTACTTTTTTATTTAACGTTATAGGAGGAAAATATTATGAAGAATCTAATGAAGAAATGGAATGGATTAAGTTTAGTAAAACGTATAATCATAGGTTTAATCATAGGTATTATATTAGCCGTAACCATTCCTAATGTAGCAAAACCATTATCAATTTTTGGATCTTTATTTGTAGGTGCTTTAAAAGGTATTGCACCTATCCTAGTCTTATTTTTGGTAACAAGTGCTATTTCACAACATAAAAGTGGTCATGAAACCAATATGAAGACCGTTATTATTCTTTATCTTTTAGGAACATTCTTCGCTGGACTAGTAGCTGTTATTGGAAGCTTTTTATTCCCGGTAAGCCTAACCCTTGTAGCTGGGGTAGAAAACATTACTCCTCCTGGCGGTGTAGTAGAAGTTCTTAAAGCATTACTATTAAACCTAGTTGATAATCCAGTAAAAGCTCTTTTTAATGCTAACTACATTGGTATATTAGCTTGGGCTGTAATTCTTGGTTTTGCCTTAAAAAATGCAGCAAGTTCTACTAAACTAATAATTTCTAATGTTTCCGATGCCTTATCTCAAATGGTTGTATGGGTAATAAACTTTGCACCATTAGGAATCATGGGACTTGTAGTTGATACTATCGTTACAAGTGGAATAGCTTCACTTCTTAGCTATGGAAAATTACTTTTACTTTTACTAGGAAGTATGATTTTTGTAGCTCTTGTTGTAAATCCAATTATGGTGTACGTAGCTATTCGTCAAAATCCATACCCACTTGTATTTAAATGCTTAAAAGAAAGTGGACTTACAGCATTCTTTACCCGTAGTTCTGCTGCTAATATTCCTGTAAATATGAGTTTATGTGAAGAACTTGGTTTAGATAAAGATACTTATTCAGTATCAATTCCATTGGGAGCCACAATTAACATGGCTGGTGCAGCTATTACTATTTCTGTTTTAACTCTTGCAGCTGTTCATACTCTTGGTATTAAAGTAGATATTGGTACAGCAATAATTCTTAGTGTACTTTCTGCGGTAAGTGCTTGTGGTGCTTCTGGAGTAGCTGGAGGTTCTCTATTACTTGTCCCTCTAGCATGTAGTTTATTCGGAGTCCCAAGTGACATTGCTATGCAAGTAGTTGGTGTAGGTTTTATCGTAGGTGTTATACAAGATTCTGCTGAAACTGCACTTAACTCATCTACAGATGCACTTTTCACAGCAACAGCTGAATTTAGCAAGTGGCGTAAAGAAGGTAAAAAAATAAATATTTCTAAATAAAAATTAAATACTAGTGTAATTCTTATATTTATAAAGATAAAAGCCTCCTTAGATAGCTTATAAACTATTCTAGGAGGTTTTAAACTATTATAATGAGTTTAAAATTAGAATCCAATTTTACATACCATGGATATAAAAAAGGTGATGAAATAATTCATCACCTAAATATTACTTCTTAAATATTCCAAAAGGTTTTCCAACAGGTAAAAATACTCTTCCAAAGTGAGTATTTAATACTGCTGCTGCTGAACCATAGAAAGATACTAAAGCTATTGCTAACTCAGAATAAGCAGCTAACATATGTGTTCTATGCTCCATTATTCCAAAAGTTGTTAGTGTTAATCCTAAGAATAGGAAATCTATCAATAGGAATATTGTAAATAACACCTTATGAGTTTCCATAGCACCTATAGTCATAAATATTGTAAAAATTAAATACCCTAGATAAGCAACTCCTAATTGATTTATGTCAGCTTTAGCTGCTAGGGCTGATCCAAATACTCCATTTTCAATTAACCAAGTAAAACCAACACCATACCAAAAGAATGCATAAGCACCAAAAGCAGTTGCTCCAAAAGTGTTGTTATGCTTAAAATCATTTAAACAAGCCAACAATTGTGCTGTTGCTCCTAAAAATATTGCCCATGGTAATACTAAAGATACTCCCTCTGTTAATCCTAATTTTTGAGATGATGCTACTAATGTTACCATTGCTAGTCCAAATAAACCTATTGCCGACGGATCAGCTACTACTACTTTAACCTTTGTTTCTTGCATAATATCCTCCTAATATAAGTTCACACAAATTTCATACTTTTAAACAATATCAAAAATATTATCCATTGTCAATAAAAATAATAATGTTTACATATTTATAAATCATTACTTTGAATTATATAAAGAACAATATATTGATATTAATATGCAAAATAAAAAAACCGCCACAATAAGTGACGGCTTACAACTAATAATTTTCTTTTCTAACTTCGAAATAACTTTGAGAATATTTGCATACAGGACAAACTTCAGGAGCCTTTTTTCCCATTACAAGATGTCCACAAACACGACATTCCCACATAGCTTCTTTACCTTTTTCAAATACCTGCTGCATTTCAATATTTTTTAGTAGTTTACGATAACGCTCTTCATGAGACTTTTCAATTGCAGCCACTCTACGGAATCTTTCAGCCAATTCCTTAAACCCTTCTGCTTCTGCATCCTTTGCAAAACCATCATACATGTCTGTCCACTCATAGTTTTCACCTTCAGCTGCATGTAAAAGATTTTCAGCAGTATTTCCCAAATTACCCAACTCTTCATACCATATACGAGCATGCTCTTGTTCATTTCTAGCTGTCATAAGAAAAATTTCAGCTAATTGATCATATCCTTCTCTTTGTGCAATATTGGCGAAGTATGTATATTTGTTTCTCGCCTGGCTTTCACCTGAGAAAGCTTCCATCAAATTCTTTTCTGTCTTTGTTCCTGCATAAATATTTTTAGTTTCTTTTTCTTCTTCAATTTTAACAAATACTGAGGCTGGTTGTTTACATTTAGGACATCTAAAACCTTCATGCAACTCCCCTTCATGAATATAACCACATACTGAACAACGATATCTTACCATTTTTATTCCCCCTAATTTAAAATTCTTTATTTGAAACTTTAATTATTTATTTTTTCACAATCCATTCCTACTATTTCTTATTATACCATATAATAATTAATTTCCCAATATTAATTAGACCCTCGAAGTTTTGTAATAGAATATATATCGTGCGTTTCTGTTACCATTAAATTAAATTTTTAAAAGTCTACTTAAATATTAGTCCCTTTTACCATTTCTATATTCTCTCATTAAACTGATAGCAGATAGGAATCCAATGTATAGTGGAATCATCACCAGCAAGATTGCAAAAAAGTCCCTTGCTGCAGAATATGATGACGTTGTAAATCCTTTAATACAAAGATGACCTAAAAGATATGACATAGACAAAAAGAGAATTTTTATTGTCACATTTTTTACTTTTTCATATCCCCGGAATACAAACATAATTATTCCACAAAGCATTACCAATGCTAAGTCAATAATTAAATAATATGCCAAAACAAGTCTTGGCAATGTGAAAATACCTCCACCAGGATTTTGGTCATTACCATATATTAATCTATCTTCACTTCCATTAGTCATATAATAGTACACGGAATCTACCACTTCACCATTTGGATTCAAAACAGTATTATTTGCAGGATTTTTAGCAATACTTCTGTTCCAAATACTATCCCATGCAGTTATATTGTAAACATAACCTGTGTTGTCATCATTAGGATAACTACTTATATCATATCCTGATACTTTATCACTGAATAAAGTAAGTACCGACCCATTATCCTTTTCTATTAAGGATACTATGTCTTCACTATAAGGAATATACTTTGGAGCAGTAAAAAAAGCAATTGTAATTGAAGCAATAACTATGGTCAACATAACAGAAAAAATAATTGTTTGGAGTTTTTTCTTACGCAAAGTAGCCTTTATATTTCTCAGTGGGGCTACATCTGTATCTATAGGTGGATTATTGCATAATCTCATCTCATCAAGCTGCTTTCTACAATCCTCACAAAAACTAATATGCTGTTCCACAATAATGCAAGTATCACTACTGGCAATATTTTCTATATATAAAGGCAAAAGGTCTCTAATCACATTACAAGTTACTTTCATTTATAATCCTCCATTCGCTCTTTGATCTTATTTATAGCACGGTGATACGTAACGCAAGCCCAGTTATCACTTTTTCCAAACAAGCATGCAATCTGCTTGAAGCTCAATTCTCCAAAAACTCGCAGTGAAAATACTTCTTTATATGGTTCGTCAAGATTATGAAGAATTTCGTGAATTTCCATAGATTCTTCTGTTGAAGATATTATTTGTTCAAAATTAAAATTATCTTTTTGTTCAGAAAGTTCATCTAAATGTACCGTTTTTTTCTTCTTGCGCAGAAAAGAAAAATAGCAATTTTTTGCAATTTGACATAACCACACTCGTATATCACAGTTTCCCTTAAATCTTTCAATAGATTTTATTGCCTTCATAAATGTTTCAGCTGTGATATCCTCTGCTATATGCCTATCTCCAGATAAACTATATATATACAAAAAAATATCTTTAAAATAATTTATATATATATCCTCAAACTCCGTCACTTTATCACCTCCTCACATATAAGACGCTTTTGATTTCATTATCTTACATTAATTTAAAAAAAATCTAAAAGCTAAAGAGAATTATCTATATATTTTTCAATCTATTCCATTATTGCCCTAATGTAAATTATGTTATAATATCCATTAATTATAAAATCATTAATATAATAAAATACTCTGCTATACTCAAATATATTGTCTTATCTTATGGTTCTTACAATTTTCTTGAATTAACATTTTTTTGCAATTAAGTTTTTTAGAACTTTATTTATATTAGAAAGGAACGAATATAAACACATTCCCATCTCCTTAAATTATATTTTTTAACTAAAATTAATTCTATTACTATAAAGTGAAAAATTTTTTATTAATTCACCTTAACATATAGATAACTGTTAATATATTTTTGTAATTATTATGTTCAAGGTTAAATTAAATAAGAGAACTTGCAATTAGTGAAAATAAATCATTTATAATACAAAACTAAAATAAGCTTTGAATCTCATTTGAAAGATTCAAAGCTTACTTAATTTACCATTATATTATCTTATCAAAGTTTTTAATAAAAAATTCTGTTTATTATTATTTTACGGCTTAAACTTCCATAATTATTGGTCGTCTTTTAATCTTCATATATATGAATTGTGATAGAGAATTTTTAACTGCAAATTTTATATTTCTTCTACTCATATCTTTAGCTGCTAATTTCTTTTCAACTTCTTTTAACACTAGGTCAGACTATTAAAATCCTAAATAAAACATATAAAATGCCATTAAAATTATAACTGCACCCAATGAAATTTTAAGCACTTTGCTGAACACTCCATATTTAGGACTTGTAGTAATTTTTGTTACAAATCCAATAGAAGTCCCTGCAATCAGTACCAATACACTATGTCCAATAGAGTAAAGGAGTAATAATATAATCCCCCATATTACATTTCCACTCCGAGCAACAATGCCAAGAAGAACAATTAATACTGGTGTTGCACAGGGGGACGAAAACACCCCTCCTAAAATTCCAGCAAGCAAGGCTCCTACATGCCCTTTCTTCGTATTTTTTGATAGAAGATAGGTGGAAGGTATAAAATTATAAATCTCCCATATCTGCAATGCCATCATTACCATTAGAATTCCTAATACTATATACCACCATTTACTTGTTGTGCCCATAAGCTTTCCTGCTAATGACGCCACCGTACCCATTGAGGTAAATGTAAGTGACATACCTATAGCAAATGTTAAGGAAAGACGAAATGCTTTTTTAGGATTATTTCCTCCAGTACCTCCAACATACCCAATTACTAAAGGAACGCTAGATAGTGCACAAGGTGTAACCGATGTTAATACTCCCGCTAGCAATGCCAATAACGGCGATATCCACATACTCTGAGAAATAAGCGTAGATAATGACTCTAGCCATTGGTTTATCATTCCTTCATCCCCATTTCTTTAAGTATAGATTTCAATTGTTCCGCCGTTAATCCTCCCTGATGTGCCGTAAATGCAACTTTTTCCGAATCACGATAGGTATACTGAACAAGCTCTACAATTTCATCCTTCTTAGGTGTATATGGGTTACCTTTACTATCAATTAAAATCTGAGTAGGGATTACTTGTACAGGATAATTAGTTGCTAAATCTTTATATTTCCATACATCAACGAATAAAACTATAGCTTTTCCTGCCAATTCCTCATTAAGATTCTTCAGCACTGGAGCCATTTCCTTGCAAGGAACACAGGAATCTGCACCAAAATCAATTACAATAGGTAATCCATAAGATTTTAATTCTTCTAAATCTATTTCTTCTGTAACATGCAATGGAAAGTACCCATCACCAGAACCTTTATTATTTGTATTTTTGTTGGTTTTATCACTTGTAGCTGGCGGAGCTGCTTCATCTAATTCAACACTTTTGTTTTTAAACATCCAAATTCCACCTATAACCGCTATAATTACTACTATGACAATAATTCTACCTGCCATAGCATTCTTTTTACTCTCTTCATTTTTTTGCATAAATCTAACTCCCCCTGTAATTTTATTTTTTTCAATTTACCTTAACTGATTTTTAAAATTGATCCTATAAGTTCATAAGTGTAAAGGTATTGAAGTTTTAGTGATATAGATAATTCTCTATGCGTTTATTCCTAAAAAGTGCATCGTATGACACGATACACTTATGTAAAAATTATTATACTTGTTCCTTTTAACATAGGAGATGTAAATACCTCTCCTACTGGTATATTTACAGTAGGAATAAACCAATAGTCATATAGACTATTGTCTATATACTTATTTATACTGTATTAGCCTATAAATGTCAATAACATTTATAATTATTTGTGAATGTTCACTTTTTATAATGTGAAATATTAAAAATGAAACCAATCTTAATTGATTGGTTTCATTTTTAATAGATTTTATTTTAGTAAATCATTTAGCTTATCATCTTTAATTTCATCAGGATTCCAAGGGATAACTGCAAAATTTCCATTAGAGTGTTCATCCACCTTATTAATCCACTGAATTTCATTACTTGCCTTTGCATGTAACATTTTATTTGTGGTGCCTGTTTGATATAAGG
The DNA here is from genome assembly GCF_002390995.1 of Clostridium sp. UBA4395. NCBI lineage: Bacteria > Bacillati > Bacillota > Clostridia > Eubacteriales > Clostridiaceae > Clostridium > Clostridium sp. UBA4395. The sequence continues at coordinate 11,488 of NZ_DGRF01000061.1, read as the reverse complement.
ATGAATTAATAACCCACCATTTTGTTGCAATTTTTGCACGCTTTAAATCTTCTTCTAGTCGCATTGCTTCATATACTGGTGTGGCTTCTGCTAAGGTTACTATAATAACTTCTGTTTCGTCAGTGTTACGAAGTCTTGGCAACAACTTTTTAGCAGATTCAGGAATATCTCCCTGAGAGCGCTTAATCTCTTGATTATAGCTTTGAGTAGAATCAAGGAGAAGTAGTGTATGACCTGTTGGTGCAGTATCGATAACTACAACTTGATTTTCTGCCTTTTCAACTATTTGTGCAAAAGCACGGAATACTGCAATTTCCTGTGTGCACGGAGAACGTAAATCTTCTTCTACATAAGCTATATCCGCATCAGACATAGTCTCTCTTGCTTTAGATAGTACTTCCTCTTGATATTTTTTAAGCTCTTCATCTTCATCAATGTTACTCATAGTGATCCCTTTGGTTTCATCTATTATAAATTTAAGATGAGCTGCAGGATCTGTTGTGGTAAGATGTACTTTTTTCCCTTTTTTTGATAATCCTAAAGCAATAGCCGCAGCTATAGTGGTTTTACCAACACCACCCTTACCCATGGTGAAGATTACCTTCTTATTACTATTGTTAAGATCCTCAATTATATCTTTAAGCCCTGGTACTGTCTCAGCCTTTATTTTTTCATCTCTAACAATATAATTATCCTTAGTAAGCAATGCCCTTACATTATCCATTCCTGTGATATTATACGCTCTAAGAGGTATCATATATGTCGTAAGCGCCTTTAAACTTTGTGGAATATCTGCTAGGGCTCTTTGTTGTTTTTTATATAAGCTTTCAGATACGCTATCATCAAAAGAAGTTATAACACCATTGATAACCAATGTCTGATTTATCACTCCTATATCTGAAAGTTCATTTGATGCTCTTTCTGCTTCTTTAAGGGGTGATATCTCTGGACGGGATACAAGGATAAGTGTTGTCAATGTCTTATTTGCTAAAGTTTCCACTGCTTTTTTATAAACTTCTTTTTTACTCTCTAACCCAGAAAGCTGGCCTAAGCAAGATGCTCCATGAGTACTTTCACTAATAAAGTTACTCCAGGCAGAAGGAAGTTGTAACATTCTAAGTGTATGCCCTGTTGGTGCAGTATCAAAAATAATATTATCATATTCCTTTTCAACCTGTTCATCAGTGATAAACTTTGAAAACTCATTGAATGCTGCAATTTCAACAGTACAGGAACCTGATAGCTGTTCCTCCATATTATTTAGTACCGCATCTGGTAACTTACCTCTATAAGGCCCAATTACGCTTTCTCTGTATTCTGCAGCTGCTTGTATTGGATCTAGGTTTGCCACAGTAAGGTTAGGAACCTTATCTATTGAAACCCCTTTATTGTTAAGGGGAGTATTAAACACATCTTGAAGGTTTGATGCTGGATCAGTACTAATTAAAAGTACCTTTTTCCCGCTATCCGCAAGATTAACAGCTGTTGCACAAGCAGTAGAAGTTTTACCTACTCCTCCCTTGCCTGTATAAAAAAGATATTTTGTAAGTTCAATATTTTCTGGATTGAAAATTTCCATTTTAAATTTCCTCCTTTAGTTAATATTAGCAGCAATCTCCTCCTGAACATCCGCATCCACCTGATTTTTTAAATCTGCCCTTAACACCACTTGTTTGATTTCCTAATAATTCTCTTGGTATATTAAATATTTTTATAAACTCTTCATTTGTAGGATACCTACCTTCTATTATAATTTCACCTTCTAAAATAGTAACAGGTAATGAATCAACACCCTTAGTATTTATAAATTTATTCACTTCCTCATTAATTAAAAACTCTTGTGGTGAATTTGATAAGTTAAATCTTTCTACCTCAATACTATTATTTTTTAGTACATTAAGAACAGTTGAAATCCTTAAAAGTTCAGGGTCTACAGCAACTCCACAAAGTCCTGTTGAACAGCACATAGCTGGCTCATATATTGACATTTTTTTCATATAACACATCTCCTTAAAATTTATAATTTACTATTTTCTATCGGCTTTTTGCTGAGGGAACCAATGTTTTGTATTGTTTGCTATTCTTACAAGAATTAGCATTACAGGTACTTCCGTTAAAACTCCTACAGTAGTAGCAAGTGCTGCTGGTGATGTTGTACCAAACAATGCAATTGCAACAGCCACAGAAAGTTCAAAGAAGTTTGAAGCTCCAATCATTCCCCCTGGTGCTGAAATATTATGTGGCAATTTTATAGCCTTACTTGCAAAATATGCAATAAAGAAAATAAGGAAGGTCTGAATGGTAAGTGGTACTGCAATAAGCAGAATGTGTAACGGATTATTAAGAAAAACCTCTCCTTGGAATGCAAACAACAATATCAATGTTAAAAGTAATCCAATAGTTGTTGCATTATCAAACTTTGGCAAGAATTCATTTTCAAAATAATCTGTTCCTCTTTTTTTACTAATAAGTACCCTTGTTAGTATGCCTCCTACCAATGGTATTACTACAAAAAGTACTACTGATAAAATCAAGGTATCCCATGGAACACTGACATTACTTACACCCAACAAGAATTTTACAATAGGTACAAAGGCAATTAAAATTATAATATCATTAGTTGCAACCTGCACAACTGTATAAGCTGGGTTCCCTTTTGTTAGAGTACTCCACACAAAAACCATTGCTGTACATGGTGCTGCACCTAAAAGCACCGCTCCTGCTAGATATTCTTTTGCTAGGTCAGGTGTAATAAAGTTTTTAAATACAACATAGAAGAAAAATGCTGATATAGCATACATAGTAAATGGTTTAATTAGCCAATTAGTTATCCATGTTACATATAATCCCTTTGGATTTTTACCCACATTTTTAATACTTTGGAAGTCTACCTTCATCATCATAGGGTAAATCATTACCCATATTAATATAGCTACTGGTATAGATACCTTTGCATATTCAAATTTATTTAAAAATTCTGGAACCATAGGAAGAAATTTTCCAATAAGTACTCCTACCACCATACAAATGGCCACCCATATAGTTAAATATTTTTGAAAAAAACCTATCTCTGCTTTCTTTTCATTACTCATTATAATCACTCCTTAATCCCCCTAAGGGCTATTGTTTAAGTATTAATTGAAGTTTTATTTTAATTAATCTTAGTTTTATGTGTCTATTATGTGTCTTTAATATTGCACATATTTTTGCTTTTGCAACTATGACATTTCTCACTCTCATTTTCATAGTCTGGTGATTCTTTTAACTTTTCTTCAAGGTATAACCATAAATATTTATGTTCTTTTTTAAAATCTTCACTTATTTTGTAATACATCCACTGAGCTCGTTTGTAGCCATCTAGTATTCCACATTTTCTTAAAGTTGTTAAATGTCTTGAAACATTTGACTGTGTCATCTTTAGACACTCCTCAATCTCACACACACACATTTCATCATGCATGAGGAGCATAAGTATACGAAGTCTACTCTCCTCTGATAATGCCTTAAATATGTCAATCATTCCTACATCCCCTTCATATATATATTCTTATATACTCATACCATCATATAGTATGTTATTAAAAAGCCATTTGTTACAATGGTTTTTAATAAATATTATTTTTTGCCATTCTCTGAATGTACTTTACTAAATTGCTTGTGACCTCCGGAAAGATTATAAACTTTCTTAAAACCCTTATTAATGAGTATGTTTTGTGCTGCATTCCCTGTAACACCTTTGTTACAGTAAGTTACAGTTAAAATATCCTCATTCATATTTTTTACAGCATCTCTAAGTTCTCCATGAGGAATATTTTCAGCAGTATTAACATGCCCTTTTTTATATTGTTCTGCCACTCTGGCATCAATCAGTACATATTTTTCCCCTGATTCTATTAAATTATCCAAGGACTGTGCATCTATTATAGGTCTACCTTTATTAATTGCATTATCCAATATCATTCCAGTATACATAACAGGGTCTTTTGTAGTAGAAAATGGCGGTGCGTAAGCTAAGTCAAGGTGGAATAAATCTTCAACTTTTGCTTTAAAGGTTATGGCTGTGACAAACACATCAATTCTTTTATCTACTCCTTCAAAGCCTACTATTTGGACCCCTAAAAGCCTACCTGTTTCTTTATCAGCTATGGCTTTTATAACCATTTCTTTACCACCCATATATTCTGGCTTATTTGGTTTTATGTTATGGCATACCACAACATCATAGCCTTGCTCTCTTGCTTCTCTCTCTGAAAGTCCAGTTTCACCAACTGACATATCAAATATTTTAAATATCCCTGTACCTAGTACACCTCTGAACTCTAAGCTTCCATTCGTTGCACTATTACCTGCAATTCTACCAGTTTTATTTGCAGTTGAACCAAGAGGTCTATACACGGCTTTTCCTGTTACAACATGATATTGCTCAATGCAATCACCACAAGCGTAGATATCCTTTATGTTAGTTTCCATTTTTGTATTTACCTTGATAGCACCAGCTATACCTAGATCTATCCCTATAGCTTTTGCAAGGTCAGTATTAGGACGTACCCCTGTAGCTACTAACACCATATCAGCTTGAATTGCTTTTCCATCAGATAAAATTACACTATTCCTATGAATTTCACTTACAGAAGAATTCGTCAAAACCGTAACTCCATTCTTTTCAAGATGGTCTTTTACGTATACCGCCATATCACTATCAAGTCCAGGTGTAACCTGAGGTAACAGGTCAATAACCGTTACTTCCATCCCAAGGCTTTTTAAATTCTCACACACTTCAAGGCCGATAAATCCTGTGCCTATAATAGCTACAGATTTTGGTTTATTGAAGTCAATAAATGTTTTTATCTTGTTCATATCTCCTATATTTCTCAATTTAAAAACATTTTCACCCTGAACACCACTTATTGGGGGAATCAACACACTAGCACCAGTAGCAATGATTAATTTATCATAGGTATCAGTATATATCTTACCTGATGAAATTTTCTTTACTTCCACGGTTTTTCTTTGAGGGTTTATGGATAAAACCTCATGAAGAGTTAAAATATCAACATTATATTTACTCTTAAAAAATGCTGAATCACGAGGTGTTAAATCATCTGCACTCCCTATTTTATCGCCAATATAATAGGGCATACCACAACCTGAATAAGATATAAAACTATCTTTTTCATAAACAACAATCTCAACATCCTCATTGTTCCTTCTAGCCTTGGCAGCAGCAGATGTACCCGCAGCCACAGCACCAATAATTATTATTCTCATCTTACACCTTCCCACTTTTAATTTTTTTTATCAATTTACAAAAGAGTACTGGTACATTATTTTTCACAACAAATATATCTTTACACACCCTTTCAATTAATATTCTAACAACAATATTATTTCAGCTCATAGTTAACTTTCTTCTTACTTTAAATCTCATAAAACATTTTTATACAATTACTATATGAGCATTTACTCATATAGTAATATACAAAATACAATATTTCAATAGTTTTTATTACTTTTTTAATTGTCCATGATTATTATTTGATACATCTATAGTATTTACATTATCCCATGACTACCCGTTCTAAATTCTCACCTCCCTCAAAGTGGGAGTAAATAGCTACTACGTCCCTGGATAACGATAAACACCATTGCAAGTATTTTAATCGGCAAGGGCGTTGGACCTGATACTATGCTTGACTTTAATTATTGGTGGTGCGGGTGCCAGCATACCTAGAGTATCCTTGCTAAGTTCTATTTTAAAGAAAAAATAATGATAAGATATAAAGCCTACCTTAACAATGAACCTCTTGAAACTAGTTGTAATTTAGCTATTGCCACCTTTGGAATCTACCGGAGTGGTAGTAGGATAGATAGAAAAAGAGTGCTATAACAATTAATTTTTAAGTTAGTTGTTATAGCTGCTCTTTGTTTTGCTATTTTGTAGTTTCTTATAGGTTGCATTTGGATTTATTAACACAGTTCTAGGCATCAGGGAAAGTTTTATTTACCCTGATGCTTAAAAAGTTATCATTATTTTGAAACATTTTCTTTTATCACTGTTTTTGATAGTATAGCCACTAATACCATAGCAATTGATGCAATTATAAATACCATACCTATACCATACTTGTCTAATACAATACTATTAAGATTAGTCCCTACAGCACCTCCTACAAACATACAAAATGAGGCTAGTGACATGGCAGTTCCTCTAAGCTTTGGTAATTTATCTTGTGCTGCATTAACTAATGTAGATTGCATAGCAATAAACGCTAAACCAAATCCTATTAACCCAAGACCTATTAAAATAATATTTGCTGATTTAGCTATTGTGAATAATGATATAGCACCTAGTATACCCGCTACTAATAAAAATTTATCCTTTAATCTACCTCTAACCATTGGTGCCATTCTACCTCCAACTACAGTTGCAATTCCAAATAGAGTTAGTATTAAACCAACAACAAATACATTATATCCTGTTCTGCCTCCAACTAATTGTCCTGTAAATGTAAAGCTTCCAAATACACTAAAGCCAACTAAGAATATTGTTCCTACTGTTTTTAATAAATCTTTACTTTCTAAAGCTTTTTTATAAACACTAATAAATTGGATTTTTCCATTGGAAACTTTACTTTTAGGTAATACTTTAACCATAATTAAGGCAATTATTAATTCTCCTAACCCATATATAAAGTAAACTAGTCTCCATGATCCAAAGTAAGCTAGAGCTCCACCAACAACTGTAGCTGATGCTCCACCTAAAAACATCATTCCCATAACCTTGCCTATTGATTTTTGTCTATTACTATCACTTGAGTTTTCACCAACTAAAGCCATTGTAACAGGAAATATTCCAGCACCAAAGGCGCCATTCATAGCCCTTAAAAATATAAGTGATGGTAAATTAAATGAGAAAGCACCTAGCATACTAAATATTGCTGTACCAAAGGCTGCAATGTTAATAACTTTTGTTTTCCCATATTTATCTCCTAGTGGTCCTATTATAATAGTAAATAACCCGAAGGTTAACATATAAGCTGTAACTGATAATGAAGCTTGGCTAATAGTTAATCCTAAATCACTAGCTATATTACCAAGCAAGGGAGAAACAGCATAGTTATCTCCGTTAGCGAAAAACGCCATTATTCCTAATATCATAATAATTGAATTACTTTTCTTATTCTCCATTTTTAAACCTTCTTCCTTTGTTTTATTTATTTTTATCATTTAATCTTTATGTTAAAAAATTCCCTTAAGGCATTTACTTTTTCATCGGTTAAACTATATTTTATCCATGTTCCATTCTTAACTGCTATAACTAATCCGCATTCAGTTAATATTTTCATATGATAGGAAAGTGTAGGTTGTGTTATATTGAAGTTCTCTAAAATATTACAAGCACATAAGGGACCATCTGATAATATATGAATAATATTTAGCCTTGTTTCATCTGATAATGCCTTAAACATTGTTACATATTCAGCATAACTGTATTTCATTTCTTCGCCTCCTTAAAGTGAACATATTATGTATTAAATAAGGTAATTTAAAGATATAATATTAGGCGGGTATACTCTTCCCGCCTAATTAGTATTTATAATTACTTTAAATTACTTTAGTTATTAAACTAAATTTTTTAGTATCATATAAAAAATGATTCTTATATTTTTTAATACTATATTATTAGCCTTCTTGATATTTTTATTTAAAGTTTTCAAGAATTTTTATAATTTCTTTTGGTTTTAATACCTTTCCAAAGGAAACAACTTTTTCATTAATAACTAGTGCTGGAGTTGTCATTACCCCAAAAGCCATAATGTCCTTAAAATCCATAACTTTAATTATCTCAGCTTCCATCCCTGTTTCTTTTAATGCTATTTCAGTATTTTCTTTTAATGTAACGCATTTTTTACATCCTGATCCTAGAATCTTAATTATCATACATATCACTCCTTAAATATTATTTTTAAAAACCTAAATAAAATATATTCTATTAAAATTAAATATATTAACAAATATTCTTATAGCAGAAGATAACCAAAGGCATTAAAAACATAACCTATGATAATAATTCCTATAGTAACAATTCCTATGAATGTACCTAAAAGTTTTGGCTTAACTACTTTCTTTAGCATAATCATAGATGGAAGGGAAAGTGCAGTTACACCCATCATAAATGATAGTGCTGTACCAATTCCTACTCCTTTAAGCACTAATGCTTCTGCAATTGGTAGAGTTCCAAAAATATCAGCATACATAGGAACTCCTACAAAAGTTGCTATTAGAACAGAATACCATTTATCCTGACCAAGAACAGCAGCAATTACATTCTCTGGAATCCAGTTATGAATTGCAGCTCCAATTCCTACACCGATTAAAATATAAAGCCATACTTTTTTTATAATGTCCAAAACCTGGTTTTTAGCAAAAATCATCCTATCTTTTTTAGTTAGCTCTTCTTGCTCTGCATCAATCATCTTATTGTTAAAAACGAAGGACTCTACATATTTTTCAAGTTTCAATTTACTAATAATTGAGCCTCCAATAACTGCAAGAACAAGACCTACAACCACATAAGCAATTGCAATCTTCCAGTTAAATATGCTTGCAAGCAAAATAACGGAAGCTAAATCTACAAGAGGTGAAGATATTAAGAATGAAAATGTAACCCCTATTGGTAGACCTGCACTAGTAAATCCTATAAATAAAGGAATAGATGAGCAGGAACAAAAGGGTGTAACAGTTCCAAGTAAGGCACCCAATATATTGGCCCAAATACCATTAAATCTTCCTAAAATTTTCTTAGTTCTCTCTGGTGGGAAGAAACTTTGTATATATGAAATTAAGAATATTAATACTGAAAGTAGTATAAATATCTTTATAACATCATATATAAAGAAGTGAATACTTCCTCCAATTCTGCTATTAACATCTAGGCCAAATAAATTTTTTACGATAAGTGTAACTAAATTACTAAGCCATTCCATTTTCAATAGTTGGTTATTTAACCATTCAAATATAAACACATTCCCATCTCCTTAAATTATATTTTTTAACTAAAATTAATTCTATTACTATAAAGTGAAAAATTTTTTATTAATTCACCTTAACATATAGATAATCATCTATATCCATTATATGACTACACATAGATACCTGTCAATATGTTTTTGTAATTATTATTTTAGGGCTCAAAATAAATAAGCTTTGAATCTTATTTACACGATTCAAAGCTTACTTAATTTACTATTATATTATCTTATCAAAGTTTTTTAATAAAAATTTCTGCTTATTATTGTTTTACAGCTTAAACTTCCATAATTATTGGCATAATTATTGGTCGTCTTTTAATCTTCATATATATGAATTGTGATAGAGAATTTTTAACTGCAAATTTTATATTTCTTCTACTCATATCTTTGGCTGTTAATTTCTTTTCAACTTCTTTTAATACAATGTCTCTTGCATCATTAATTATGTTTTCTGATTCTCTAACATAAACAAAACCTCTAGTTATTATATCTGGTCCTGCTACTATAGTATAAGAATCTTTTTTAATTGTAATTACTACCGTTAGAATTCCATCCTGTGCTAATAATTTTCTATCATGTAATACACTACTTCCAACATCTCCTACACCTAGTCCATCTACCATTATTGCTCCTGTTTTTACTTTACCTGATATGGTAGCAGCTTTGCTATGCACTTCCAATACATCACCAACTTGGGATACAAATATATTAGACTTATCCATACCTAACTTCTCAGCAAGTAATCCATGCTGCATTAAATGACGATACTCTCCATGAACCGGCATAAAATATTTTGGTTTAACTAAAGAGTGGATCAGCTTTAATTCCTCTTGACAAGCATGCCCTGAAACATGGATTTCTTCTAAGGAATTATATATAACTTCAGCCCCCCTTTTAAATAAATCATTTATTACATTGGATATACACTTTTCATTTCCTGGTATTGGAGATGCAGATATAATAACCAAATCACCTTTTTCTACTTGGACACTTCGGTGTATTCCTGCAGCAATTCTTGTAAGTGCAGACATCGGCTCACCTTGGCTACCAGTTGTGATTATTGTAATGTTTTCACTATCATACTTACCAATGTCATTTATACCAACAATACTCTCTTCAGGAATGTTTAAATACCCAAGATTCATTGCTACTTGAGATATTTTTTCCATACTTCTTCCACTAAAGGCTATTTTCCTTTCATAGAAAATAGACGCATTTACAATCTGCTGTAACCTATGGATATTTGATGCGAAGGTTGCCACTATTACTCTTCCAGTTGCTTTACCAAAAATCCTATTAAGAGATTCTCCAATTACCTTTTCTGATATGGTGTATCCTTGACGTTCCACATTGGTACTATCAGCAAGTAACAATAACACCCCTTGCTTTCCCAAGGTTGAAAGTCTTTGTAAATCCATAACCTCTCCATCAATTGGAGTATAATCTACTTTAAAGTCTCCTGTGTGAACAACTCTACCAATAGGTGTATGCACTGCAATAGCACAGGAATCTGCAATGCTATGACTATTTCTTATAAATTCTACACTTATATTTTCTAATTTAATAGTATTTCCAGCTTTTACAACATTAAGGTCACAATCTTTTAGTACATTATGCTCTTCTAATTTACTTTCCACCAATCCTAAAGTTAGACGGGTTCCATACACTGGAACATTAAGTTGTTTTAACACATACGGTAATGCTCCTATATGATCCTCATGTCCATGAGTCAAGAAAAAGCCCTTTACTTTATCCTTATTTTCTAGCAAATAAGTTACGTCTGGAATTACTAAATCAACCCCATACATATCAGGCTCTGGAAATGAAATCCCACAATCTATTACAATAATTTCATCCTTATATTCTATGGCTGTTATATTTTTACCGATTTCTCCTAGTCCCCCTAGAGAAATAACCCTAATTTTATTTTTAATCTTACTTTTCAAAACATATCCTCCTATTATAGACTAAGTTTATATTCTTTCTCCTCGTTTTAACTTTTCAATAAACTCAGTTAAATCACTTCTTTTTACTCTCCAATGTCTACCAATTTTAAAGGCTGGAATTTTCCCTTCTTGCACTAGTTTATATGTAGTAACTTCACTTATTTTGAAATATTCTGCCACCTCACTAACAGTCATAATCTCATTATCACTCATATTATCATTCATTAAAATTTACCCCCATTTATGTTTAGGATCTTTCTATTTGCTTTTAATTTAAAATCTAAATATGTTAATTCACAAGTTAAGTTTTCTACTTACCCTTGACTTATTCAATTTTTATCACTTATATATCATTATATATATATAGTTATAATTAATCAAGTTAGATTAAACTATACTTTGATTAGTTATATTATATTTAAAATTATTATGTTAAAATATAAATGATTATATTTAATTATATTTATACCCAAATACAATTAAATTTATTACTCAATAGTAACACAAGAT
>NZ_DGRF01000019.1:0-14456 GCF_002390995.1 Clostridium sp. UBA4395 | reverse complement strand
CTATTCTATAGGTTCCATTTTATTCTTTTATTAGCTTTCTTTTATAATAGATTTCATTTTACGTTTCTTTTCCTACAGGCTTTTATCACATGATCTATCTAGAAATTATTTCCAAACCATCTTCAGTTACAAGAATTGTGTGCTCCCATTGTGCTGAAAGAGAATCGTCATCGGTAAAAACAGTCCACCCATCATCTTCATCTATAAATATTTCATTACTTCCAGCATTTATCATTGGTTCAATGGTAAATACCATACCAGGTACTAAAACCATACCTGTTCCTCTTTTTCCCAAATGAGAAACAAATGGTTCTTCATGAATATCTAAACCTACTCCATGTCCACCGAATTCTCTAACTACTGAATAACCATTACTTTCTGCGTATTCTTGAATTGCAGCTCCAATGTCTCCTAAGAATCCCCAAGGTTTAACTGCTTCTAAGCCTTTATCCAAACATTCTTTAGTTACTTCAACCAATTTCTTAGCTTCTTCATCTACTTCACCAATCATAAACATCCTTGATGCATCTGAGTAATATCCATTAAGTATAGTTGTTGCATCAACATTTACAATATCACCATTCTTTAGAATTACATCTTTACTAGGTATTCCATGGCATACAACATTATTTATTGATACACAAATACTTTTAGGAAATCCATCATAATTAAGAGTAGCTGGAATTCCTCCATTGGATACTGTATATTCATGTGCTAATTTATTTATTTCTTCTGTTGTCATGCCTTCCTTAATGTTTTCACTAATTAAGTCTAAAAGACCATTATTAATCTCAGCACTCTTTTTTATTCCTTCAATTTGCTCTTTTGTTTTTATAAGATTTTTAGTTGGTACTATATATCCTCTTCTTTTCAAATCGCTTAACTTTTCATCAAATTCTAAATGACAGTTTTTATATTTTAATCCACTTTTGCACCAACATAAATTATTTCTGTTTAATTTCATAATCTTTTCCTCACTCATATATTCATTTTAATTATTTAACTGATCCTCCATGGAAATAACATTCATAAACCTTAATATGGTCAAAATATATTTCCTCATGTCCTTGAAACCACTTAAATTCTCCATCTATTATACAATGATATTTATACTGCCCATTTTGATAAATAATAGGACCTCTATATGGATTCTCCTTAGTTACTAAACTCAAGGCTTCCTTTAAAAAGCTCCCTAAAAATCTTTCATCTAAAATTCTTCCAATATAATTCATTGACCAAAATGGAATATCATCTTGCCATAGTGCTTCCTCTCCTGCGAACCTCTCTCCACCTAAATACGTATCAATATATTTCAAGTTTCCTTCTACATATTCTAAATCATGAGAATTTGGTCTTGAAGATTCACTCTCTGTCCCTTCTCCAGCATATGTAGCTTTTTTAGCCCTACATAAGAAATCAATTATATTTTCATTTATATGATTATCGCTATGCTCTTCTATACATAAGCGGCAATTTTCTTCATAATCATTAACTAGTTTATCAATGCTTACTTTAAAATAATCACTTAGTGCAATCAGCCTAGCTATATCGGGATAAGATTGACCCACTTCCCATTTTGCAACTGCTTGCCTTGATATCCCTAAAACTTCAGCTAACTTTTCTTGTGATAGACCCTTTGCTTTTCTAAGTGTTTGCAATTGTTCTTGAAAACTCATTGTATAATCACCTCTTGTATAAGTATACTGATAATATTATCATCTTTCTACCAATTAAGTATAACAAATTTGACAACCTAAAGTTGCTTTAAATAAAAAAGTAATTTTAATACCGTTAGATCGTATCTTTCCTATTACTTTTATAATATATATTTAGTTCCTGTAATTTACCAATCATTTTAAACTATATTGTAAAAGAATCAAATTAGTGTTAGTATAGTTATTACTAAAACAAATATAGTAAATATAGTAAATTATAAAAAAGAATTCATAGTATAGTCGCAATTTTTTCGTATTAATTAATTCAAATCTAACTACTAGATTATACAAATATACAGCTATATATTCATAACTTAAATATATTTAAGATTAGAGGAGGAAAATAATATGATTTTTTATAGTAAAGAGAGCGCAAAAGAGGAAAATTCAAAAGACACACCCAATATAGTCATGGAAAAATTATTGAAATCAAGAACTATAGTTATTTCTGGTGAGATTAATCAATCTTTAGCAGAAAAAGTAGTTACTCAACTTTTAATCCTTGAAGAAATGGGAAATGACCCTATTAAAATATTTATAAATAGTCAAGGAGGGCATGTTGAAGCTGGAGATACAATACATGATATGATAAAGTTCATTACCCCAAAAGTTATAATGATAGGTACAGGTTGGGTAGCAAGTGCTGGTATAACAATTTATCTTGCAGCTGATAAAGAAAATAGATATTCCCTTCCTAATACAAGATATATGATCCATCAACCATTAGGAGGATTTAATGGTCCAGCTACAGACATCGGTATTGAAGCTGAAGAAATATTAAGAGTTCGTAAAAGAATTAATAAAATTATAAGTGAAGCTACTGGTCAACCACTAGAAAGAGTTGAAAAAGACACTGATAGAAATTATTGGTTAAGTTCTGATGATGCTGTAACATATGGTATAGTCAATAAAATAATATCAAATCATTCTGATTTGAAGTAATTTACAGAGTTTTTTTCACAGGCTCCGTAGATCCTTTAAAAGTTTAATTTAAAAATTATAAAAACCTCAGTTATTTCTGAGGTTTTTGCTTTATATCCCATCATTCTCAACATATTGAACTAACTTAATTCCTTTATTCATTTCTGCCAATCTACCTTTTGTATTGATATTATTTCGCCTTATCCTTTAACATTTAATCAATCCCATTGACCTGGGAATCTTAATTTTTGTAGTTTTGGGAATTTTTTATTATATTCTTCAACTTCTACCTTAGGTAGATTTTCAAAACCCTCCGATTCGTAGAATTTTCCTTTTATACCTTTCATACTCTCTTCTGCTAATTCAATTCCCATAAATGCATCAAAGTTTTTACCATCAGCAGTGGTAATATTAAAATTATCACAGGTTTTAAATCCTATTCGAGGATAATAATCTGGTTCTCCAAAAATTACAATACCTTTATACCCTTTATTTGTAGCTAGCTTCATTGTTTCCCTTAATAACAGCTCACCAACTCCACTTCCTTGCCATTTAGGCTCTACACAAAGAGGACCAAAGGTTATAATTTCATGGTTATCTACACCATCAACAATCTTTGCCTTTGAATACATTATACATCCTATTACTTTACCATCCTTTACTGCTATTCTGCTGAGCTCTGGAAGATAGTCTTTATGCTTACGTAATTTATGAACTAGGTAATGTTCGTCACAGCCAAGATGATGTTTGTTCCAAAAAGCATGTTGTGTCATCAGCTCCACATTGTACCAATCATCCTCTGTTTCCATTCTAATTTCTACCTCCTCACCATTTAACTTTTTCTTTTCTTCTGGAAACCATCCAAATTCTAATCTAACTTCTTTTCTTTGTAAGTCATTATTTCTATAGCAGCAAGCATCCATACCAATCAAAGTAAATCCTTCATGCTGATAAAAATCCACTGCATTAACATTGCAAGACTGTGTTTCTAGTATAATAGCTCTACGACGTTCTCTTCTTGCTTGTTCCTTTACAACCTGAATTAATGCATGTCCTATTCCATTATTTTGATATTCTTCTGTTACCCAAAGTTCTGTAATTCTGAGACGATTAGACCATAGTTCTTGATCTGTTTCAATTGCAGCAATTAATTTATCTTTAACTAACACTCCCCAAGCATAAGCATTCTCCCAGTGGTCTTCATATAACTTATCTGGAAAATCATACTCTTCTGGTGTATGGGTTACTGGCTCGCTAAAGTCTTTCTTTTCTATATCAATAGTAAAGCCTTTATCCGTTTTATTTACTACAACATCATAATATTTATCTGTAGTATAACCTATTGGAATTATAGTTTCCTTCCATTTATCCTTTGCTAAATATATAATTTCATATTCCATAGTATTTACCCCCAACTTTTCATACTTTTAATTGTCTTTCCTCTATGAAAAAATCTATATCAACTCAATAAATATTTCTTCGGTTTAACTGGTATCTACAGGCTTTTCAACAAGATATTTATATAAACTTTTATTTAATATCTAATTGCTTATATGTGTCTCCTAGCTTATCCATAAAGATACTTTCTATTTCATTGCTAACATTTGTGTCTACACAATTTTTATATATACAACATATAGAATCTATTAAAAACATATCTTTAGTTCCATATAATTCTTTAAATTTGGAATATGAGATTTTTCTAATGAGTTTATCGTCTACATTGCATTCTAAAAAAGTATCGTAGAATGTAAGATTAAATTTTTTATGTTTATTATAAATGTTATATTTATTTTCTATGTTTTTTTTAAGTCCTATTCTTCTAATTAATTCAACAATCGCTGTATAATATATTATTAACATGTACATTAATCGTACTGCTAAGTGTAGGTTTGGGAGAAAAATTACTATAAATCCTAGAACACATATGACATACATAGGTATTAATAGTTTTTTAACTTTATTATTCTTCTTTTCAATGAATTTTAATTGTTTCCTTAATGCTATTTCATTAGCTGAATTATCTAGATTACCATCATATTCAACTACTAATAATTGATTCACTAAAATCCACCCCCAATAAATTAATTAAATTCTATATATTTATCTGTAAACTTGGTTTTTAATATATCTTTTATGTCGCCTATCTCTTCTTTGCTTAACTGAGATTTAGAAATCCAAGTAATATCAGTAATAAAAAATATATCTGTTGTTTCATATATCTTTTCTATCAAAGAATATACTAGCCTTAGTGAGTTCTCATCATCAAATTTAATTTCTATAGAATCTTTATAAAAGTTTAATATAAAAGCTCTAGGAGTTTTAGATAACTGTCCCTGTAAGTAATATTTTAATGCACTTTTTATAACCAATTTTTTCAAATTTAACATAGTATATGTTATTATACAAATACCAATTATTACAACAATAGAAATTATAATATTATTCATAATCCACATAAAATATATCAATGCTATTATGCTAATTATACTTAATATATAAAATAAAATTCTCAATTTCGTATATTCTTTCTTGGTTAAAGTATTTAGTAAAATATTAATAAACCTTGATGTTTCCACATCAGGATTATTTTTTTCTTTATAGTGTACCTGTAACAATAAATCCATTAACCCTACCCCTTATAATGTATTATATGTAAACTATATACATATACAATTATGTTGTCAAGAAAATTTTTAAGGTAGCAAAACATATTGTGTTCCTAATTACCTAGTTTATAGTACTTTTAGCTAGAGCAATTTTTCATTCTAGCTAAAAAACAGATTTACCTATATTATGCGTTTCTCCGTAACAGTTATAATGCATACTATTTAAAATATAAGGGGATTTTGCAAAATATATTATTAATCTTATATAAAATGTTGAGCTTGCACTTTTATATTATTGTTAGCGAATGCCATTTGCAGGGATATTAGATTTACTTAGTATTTATGAATGGTAAAATCGTTAAGCAACACAACTTGTTTGAGTGTATACGAGTTGTTGTGTTGTAGATTTTTCCTTGAATAAATACTTTAGTAAATCAATATTTCGAAACGGCTGAGCGTTAATAATATATGGGCATGCTCAACATTTATTTTAGATTAATTTATTTTGCAAAATCCCCTTAAAGTTATTTATTTAGATATAAATTATTTCTACTCCTGAAAAATTTATATCCCCAACTAATGTTAAAGTATTTGTTATTATTTCATTGTTTCTATTCTTTTCATCAATAGAAGCTAAAAATGCATTAGTTTTATTCTCAACCTTCCAATTTTTAGGTATATATAGTTCTACTCCTGAAAAAGAAGCATTAATTCTAATTATAGCGTTATTATTGCTCATGGTTGCATTATCAAAATACACCTTCAGACCTCCAAAAGAACACTTAAAATCTGCTTGTTCAAAATTATCTGTATTTATATATTTTATACTACCACTAAATGAATTTTTAAATCTAACATGGCTTTCATCTTCCACATCAATTTTTTCAAACTTGTAATCTT
Source organism: Clostridium sp. UBA4395 (assembly GCF_002390995.1). Lineage (NCBI taxonomy): Bacteria > Bacillati > Bacillota > Clostridia > Eubacteriales > Clostridiaceae > Clostridium > Clostridium sp. UBA4395. Next base: position 8,311 of record NZ_DGRF01000019.1, on the reverse strand, counting down.
CATAATCACATTCCATATTAACCCATTTAGTAGGTTTATGAAAAATCATAGAAAGACCAATACTTCCAAGTAGTGCTACAATCAATACAGTCCAAGGCGTAATATTTGTAATCCCTAATTGCTTATCATATATTATACAAATAAATGCAACAGGGAACAAAACACCTGCAAAATTAAGACGTAGTAAACTTTTCACAATAATTACTACTAAAAAAGCTGTTAACAGCAAACTAAATACATTCACATTAGGAAAGTATCCAAGCTTACTTATAATCAAGAAAATACCCATTAGTATAAATAAAATTCCCCAAAAAATTCTTTCTTTTTTCATCTCATTTCCTCTTTTCTAATAATTTATTTTTTAAAGGTTTATAATAATGTCTTGAAACATACACCTGTTTGTGAGTATTTTGAAATTCAACCTTACTTGATGATGATAGACTATGTGTTATGGAGTAAATATGATTTGTATTTAGAATTGTTGATTTTGAAACTCGCATAAAATATCCTGGCAAAAACTCTTCAAGTTCATAAAGCTTATATTTCACGTTATATATATTGTCAATGGTATGTGCACAAATCCTATTTTCTTCAGTTTCAAAAAACAATATTTCTTCCAAAGAAAGATAATATTCGGTATCATCTCTATAAAAAGTTATACATTTCTTGTATGATAGCATATCGTGAAACATAGTTTGAATATTTTTAATGTCTTCATTAAGTTCACTACATCTAATAATAACTTCATTTTCGCTTATTTTATTATCTACCTCAATTCTTATTTTCATATTTTCACTCCCCATATTTTTATTATATTAACTATTTTTTCCTTTGTAAATATAACAACAGTAAGTGGTTAGTTATTCTTTATAAGTGGTATATTTTTATACAGATGTTACATTAAAATATATAGAATAAGAAGTTTATCTGTATTGATATAGAAGTTACCCTCTTGCTAAAATACTTGTTCCAGGTAAATAGAAAACATTTTAAATTTAAAAAAGCAGCCTTTTTCAGACTGCTTTTTTGAATTCTAAACAACCAATTTATATTTTTCTATGAAATAATTCTCTTTAAGCTTTGAAGTGGATCATTATTGTTTTTCAGCTCCCCAAAAGTACATTTCTCCATTCTTGTTTTTATAAAAGGTATAACTCTCATCAATCCAAGTATGATGAAATTCAGTTTCTGATATTGGATACATGGGTATAATATATTCATCATCTAGAACAAAAAACATTTTTTCTTTGGCCCTTCCCACAGTGAGTTTCTCACCGTCCCCTTTGTATACCCCTATATATTCTTCATATATTTTGGAATCTAAAGCATATTCGAGTGGTCTACTTGGAAATTGATATTCCTCTTGAAACATTATAGCAGCAAGAATATCTGTAATACGCCAAACTGCTGTAAATCCATAATTACTTAATACAATAATACTTACTTGTTCATTGACGTATCTGTCAAATCCAGTTGTGAATCCCAATCCACCACCGTCGTGACTTATCCTCTTGCGTCCGTACATTTCATCTATAAACCATCCATATCCATAATCATTATCCTCAGTTCCTCTTTCTCCGGAATTTGCATATGGTGAAAATATAGTATTCAGTGTTTCCTCTGAAACAAGGCCTCCATTATATAAAGCTTGATCCCATATTAGCATGTCCTTAACTGTAGAATAGATTTCCCCTGATCCAAATGTTACATCCATGTTTACATAATCAGTATGGATTAAATCATTATCATTTAGATAATACCCATTAGCTAGCCCTGGTATAATTACTTTATTTTTTTCAATACCAGTATTCTTCATATTTAAAGGCTGAAAAATGTTCTTACTTAAAAACTCATCATAGGTCACACCTGAAACATTTTCAATAATACATGCAAGCAAATAGTATCCGTAATTAGAGTAATTCCACCTTTCCCCTGGCTCACACAAAAGAGGTTTATCTTTAAATATATTAAACATATCTTCATGTGTATGCTTTGATTTACTATACATTATTGGAAAGTTTGGTCCAAATAAATATTGAAGACCGGAAGTATGAGTTAAAAGATGATGTATAGTTATTCTTTTATCAAATTGATGAAATTCAGGAAAATAATTAGTAATGCTTTCATTAACATCTAATAAGCCTTTTTCTTGTAACATCATCACTGCCATAGCGGTAAATTGTTTTGTTATGGAACAAATTCTAAACTTTGTTTGTGATGTATTGGGAATACTATGTTCTATAGAAGCCTTTCCATAGCCTTTTTTAATGATAGTCTCACCCTTTTCAGCTACTAATATGGAACCACTAAATGCCCATGTATTGCAGTATAATTCCATAAAATCATTTATTTTTGTTGCTAATAAACTGTTCATTACTACACTCCTTATTTACATTCTATATTTTTTTTAGTTCTATTTAATATAATTTTAGAGTTCCTAAGATTATATTACAATAGTAGAAAATATTTCTATATCATTTTTTACATAAAAGCTATCACCCATTGTAAGAATAATAGCTTTATTGTATCAGCCTAATCTTTATCCCTCAATGAACAAATATCAGTTTAGGTAGTCTTACAGTTTAGCATTAATAGCTGACTTTAATACAATTATTTTTATAACACAATGTGCCAGTATCAAAACAAAACTACATCAATATAATATATTAGATCAATATTTAGTGGTGTAAAATGGGAAAAGGATATATAATAGTTCAACTTTCAAAGGAACAAGAAGCCTTACCTATCACAAGTGCAAAGATAAAAATTAGAGATCAAAAAACAAAAGAGGTTATTTTTGAGACAGACAGTGGTGTAGATGAAAGTGGCAGAAGTGAGATTATTGAGTTAGATGCTCCCGATAAAAATTTGTCATTAGAACCAATGAATAAAACATATATTCCTTATGCTAGATATGATGTGTTAGTAACCGCAGAAGGATATAATAATATACTAGTTAAATAGAATATCACAAAATTATCCTGCTATTCCTAAGTTAATTCCTGTAGATGGAATCTTTGGACCTAACACTGAAGCATCCGTTAAAGTATTTCAAAGAATATTTAATTTAGTTCAAGATGGAATAGTGGGAAGAGCAACCTGGTATAAATTATCAGCAATTTATACTGCTGTAAAAAGATTAGCTGAATTAGATCAAGAAGCAGAAGAAAATATGATTATTGAAGAATTAGATGGAAGTTTTGATGGACATTATCCATTAGGAGGATTAAAATATGGTTCTAAAGGAGGAAAAGTAAGGGAGCTACAAGTGTATTTAAGTACCTTAGCAGATGCTTATGGATTAAAGAAAAATGCTATAACTGGTATTTTTGATTATGAAACTCTGGAAACCTTAATGGAATTTCAAAAGGCATTTAATTTACCTATTTTAAAATCAGTTGATAGAAGGCTTTGGAATACTATATACTGTGCCTATGTAGATTTAGAAGACATTTACTCAGTAGAGGACTTAACTAGATATCCAGGGTATGTTTTAAGGAAAAATTTTAGCAATAAAGATGTAAGAAGACTTAAAACAATGCTTAGAAAGATATCTACATTATATAAAGAGATACCAGAAGTTAATGTTGATAGAGATTTTGATGGAAGAACACAAAATGCTGTGTTAAGATTTCAAAGAACCTTTGGATTAGTTCAAAATGGCGAGGTGGATATTAATACTTGGAGGAATATTGTATTTGTATATTTGGCATTAGACTCTGGTAGGGATATAAATACCTCAGATATTCTTTTCCCATTCCCATTTGAACTAAAACTTGGAGATAACAATGGGTATGTTGCTGTTCTTAAAGAGTATATGAATGTTTTAGCTAAAAACGGATATAACATAAGAATTCTACCTATAGATAATATATTTGACTTAGCCACGGAAAGGAATGTTAAGAGTCTTCAAAAGGTATTTGACCTAAGGAGAACTGGAGTTGTGAATAGAATAACATGGGAAAAAATCGCATCAACCTATAACGATTTCTTCATCGGTAGAAGGTAAGGTAGCTTCTTAATAATTTATATAGCTATGGAAAAACAGCTAACTTCAACAAAAATAGAGTAGATAAATTTGTGTTTATGCAAATCTACCTACTCTCTCTTAACCTAAATTAAACTTTAATAAAATTATAATCTTCTGATTGGGAAAAATAAATATAATTGTCCTATACCCTGCTTCTCTAGCAAGCTGCATTGTTGTTTCTAATAATAAACCACCAATACCTGTGTTCTGTAAATCAGATTCCACACAAAGTGGTCCAAAGGTTATCACATCATAAGTTTCTTTATCATTAACAACTTCGGACTTTTTTTATCTATCATGTTCCGTTCTTAGTTTAATTGGTATAAATGTTTCCATCTGTGCCCATCCCTGTGCCTTGATAATATCCTGAGGAGTAATAATATATCCCATACTATAATGATTATGGCGTTCATCCAATTCAAATAATTCTGATTTATTAATGTATTCTATAGCCTCATTATACAATTTACTACCAATTTCTTCATCGCCGTCTCTATATGTGTAAATAAGATAATATCCGCCATCAAAGTCAACTACATCGTTACTACCGCTATCCATGTCCTCATTTAGTGCCCACCACCAAACCATACCTTGTTCTACAGGATCAAAAAATAAAAAATCTCGTGGCATAAAGTCATCTCGTGGTAATGGCTTAATATCAGAAAAATATGCATCAAACTTTCCCAATATTCCTTCTGCAGAAAAATCAAAATTTTTATCAACCCCTGATGAAGCAGCTTTAAACGGTGGTAATGAAACAATTCTAAAATTCATAATTCCATCTCCTTGTATATATTACAAAAATTTTATTTTACCTAATTATAACATGTATCCTAGCCCCAATATACGTTAATACTTGTGACTTTCTTTCTATATGGTAAATCCCTCATAGTTTTTAATTTACGACTTACTATTTTCAGAATAAAATTTTAAAGCTTCCCCAATAAATTTAGATGCTCCACTTCCATATTGTTTATCAATGGCTTTTATCCATGTGGAATTTGATAAATAAAGCTCTGCTGTATAACCCCAATGATTCTCTCCCTCATCTACTTTGTAAAATCCTTGACTTTTTTTAGTTGCATCTGATATTTCTTCAACAATTTGTTGAACCTCTTTTGAATAAGGATCTTTACTTAAGTCCGATGTAAGCTTTTTATATAGCTCTTCTAATTTAGGCTGCCTATCTCCCAAATAATTTTTTAGAGCTTCTCCGATAAATTTAGATGCACCATTTGCATATTTTTTATCCACTTCTTCTATCCACTTAGGATATACCAAATAAACTTGCACCATATAGTACCAATGATCATCCCCATTATCCATTTTGAAGATTTCATAATCTTTTTTAGCTATATTTGTTATTTCTTCAGCAGTTTCTTGGATCTCCTTTGAAGAAGGATTTTTACTTAAGTCCGATGTAAGCTTTTTAAATAGTTCTTTTAATTTAGGGTGCTTATCTTCCAAACAATCTCTTTTAAACTCATCATATTGTTCTGCTAAAGTAAACGTAGCACTGTCGTTAAGATTTTTCTTTAAAGCCTTAGCATATTTCTCAATACTTCCATATTTCTTTATAGCCATTTTAGCAATTTCATCTTCCTTAGATTTACATTTTTCAATATGGTCATTATATTTATCTACACTACCATAAATTTTAATTACCTTATCTTCGTGTTCTGTTTTAAATTCTTCCAATACATTAAAATATTCACTCATATCAAATTCTCTAAAATTCATTGTGCTTTCTCCTTTTAAGGTTTTATTTATAAGCTCTATTAAGCCAGTCAATCTTTTTCTTTTTAAAACAAGCAACTTTTTCTGATTTTTTAGTGCTTGCATTTTATCAAAATATGGACTCAACATTATCTCTTTAACATCTTTTAAAGGTATATCAAGCTCTTTGAAAAATAAAATTTGCTGCAGAGTTTTAAGAGCCTCATCATCATAAAGTCTATATCCTGCCTCTGTAATTTCACTTGGTTTTAATAATCCTATTTCATCATAGTAATGTAGTGCACGCACACTTACTCCTGTCAAATCCGAAACTTGTTTTACCGTTCTCATTGCTACACCTCAAAGTTTGATTTTACAGCTATCAATATTATCTAATACTCAGCCGGCTATGAGTTTTTGTTAATATACTCAAGCTATATTTTTATATTACACTATGACGTGGTGTTAGAGTCAACGCTTTACAAAAGAATTTACACACTCTTTAGTTTTCTTGTTTTTCAAGTTTGAGCAAAGAAGCTCATGAAAAAAGAGGCTGTGTCAAAGTATTTTCATACTTTTGTAACAACCTCTATTTCACAAATCTGTCTACTCTCACCTATATTTGAACCTCTAATGTAAAACTTATAATATTATATTTTCATATAATAATTTTAGAAAAAGAGTTTCCATCTATAGATTCAAACCATATCTACTGTAACTACCAATCTACTAATAGAATGTATATTCTATATCAGTACCATCAAAATATATTATATCTTCATTATCAAAATGCCACTTAGATTTTAATCTATTAGGTAATAGTAAATCACCATTATTCTTATAATCTTCATATAGCGCAGACCATTTTCTATGTTCTAATCTTCTATCATTATAGATAAGAGCTCTATCATCAGTTGTAAATTCAACAAGCTCTCCATTGTCTAAGAATTTATAAATTCCACTTACATTTATGTTATCATATGTTATTGATACACCCACTGTATTTTTATCTATTTCTTTTATGGCTACATCTCCACTTAATAACTGTGACGGCATAAATATAATTTCGGCAAGCCAGGTCACTAAGGCTGCTTTATTCATTTCTTCCCCACGTTGATTGAATAGAGTAATATTTTTTGCTACTACTCCCTTCATCCCACCTTCACCATTAATAAATGAGTCCAAGCCTTGAAATGGTATGCCATAAAGTGATGAATCTATAAAAGCAAATCTAGCTGGAACATCTCCAAAAATATGCTCTGAATAATCTATTTTCAATGTTTTATTCATCTCTATATTTACAAAATCGGCATCCTTAAAATTAAAACTCACATGGTTACTACTAACCTTATTAACTAGCTTAGTATAGCTATAAAAATTCTGCATGGATTGTGGTAAATCCTCCAATGTATATTTAGCAGCTTTTTTATTTTCATTAATATTTTCTTCACTTGCAACTAAATAATCCTTAAAGTTTGTTTTTAATCTTGAATAAGGTACATTGAAATAAATAACTAATATAGATACTAATAATAAAATTACGCCTGAAATTAACCCCATTTTTCTCTTAACTCTCCTCTTCATTTTGTTTCTCCAATACCATAATATTTTTCTCTAATTGCTTTATTCCTTTAAATATACCTAATAACATTTCTTCATCAAAATCTGCAAACAAATTTTCAATATACTTTTCTTCGCTTTCCATTCTTTGTTCAAAATAGTCTGTACAGTACTTTGTTAATTCTAATCTTTGTATTCTACCATCCTCTTTATCCTTAACTATTACTAAGAAGCCTCTTCTTTCTAATATACTAGCCATCTTTTTAACATTCTGTCTTGAAGTCCCCATTCTTTCCGCAGTCATTGAAATTGTTGGAGCTTCATATTTAAAGCTAGCTATAATAGCAATCAAAAACCATTGCTTTGTAGATATATTAGAATCGAATTTATCTCCTAGTAGTTGTAATTTATTAGATAAAGCAAATATACCTCCATATATATAAGCTTTCATTTTCTTTTCCTCTTTTTTATCCACTATTCATCACACTCCATAAAAATTATATTCATCAATATTTATTTATTGCAACATAAAGGTAACTAGTTACATATATGATTATACGTAACTAGTTACCTTTATGTCAATACTTACAAAGAGATAATGTATACTTAATTTTATTATAGTGTTTCTCTAATATCTTAAACCTATAAATATAATTGTTGTATACTTTATTTCCCTCACTACCAAGTAATACAATTAACTTAGGTTGCCAAGTGCAGAAAACAAATCAATCCATGTATCAATGCTGTTTCCCAATTCATAAATATACACGTCCTTTCATTCTCATAATATATTACTGTTGTGATGCTTTATAATACTGTTGTTAATTATAATATATCTTTTTCATTATTAATCCCCGCTATAAACAACAACCGATTAACCCTCCTCAACAATTCATACCATATTAAGAAAATATTTCTTCATTCAACCTATTGCTATATATAAATCATCATAATGCATAAATCTTTTCATTATTTATATAATATTAAAGGGGCTTTCGCAAAATA
>NZ_DGRF01000011.1:1461-3195 GCF_002390995.1 Clostridium sp. UBA4395 | reverse complement strand
ATTTGTTATTGCAATTTGCCGATATTTTTATTTTTTAGTATTAAGCATATATCAAGTGTGTATTAACTAAGAATTACTCAATTATTAAGTTTTTAGCAGAGAAATTTTTATATTTTAAATTGTTTTATGTGTAATTACTCTTTAAAAAATGATAAAATGTATGAAGTAATCACATTTGTTGATATAATTGTATAAATGTGTGGATATATTATTTTAGCATGTGGATAAGTTTAAGTTAGTACCTTAAGGGTAAACTTTTAATATAAACTTTCATAGTGTGTAAATTATTTAAAAGTAGGTGAAAAATATGAAAGAAGCAAATGAAGTAAAAGAAAATTTTAAAATACTTGCTATAGAGTCAAGTTGTGATGAAACAGCAGCTTCGGTAGTAGTGAATGGAAGAGAAGTTTTATCTAATGTTATAGCTTCTCAAATTGATATACACAAAAAATTTGGTGGAGTTGTGCCAGAGGTAGCTTCAAGAATGCATATAGAGGCTATTAGTGCTGTGGTGGAAGAAGCACTTAGAGAAGCAAATCTGACTTTTCAAGATATAGATGCAGTGGGCGTTACCTATGGGCCAGGGCTTGTGGGAGCTTTACTTGTGGGGCTTCAATATGCTAAGGCTTTGGCTTATGGATTAAACATTCCCCTTGTAGGAGTAAACCATATTGAAGGTCATATAAGTGCTAATTTTATTGAGCATAAGGATCTAAAACCACCTTTTATTACTTTAGTAGTATCAGGAGGACATACCTTTATTGTTCATATGAAGGATTATGGTAGCTTTCAGGTTCTAGGAGAAACTAGAGATGATGCAGCAGGGGAAGCCTATGACAAAGTGGCTAGAGCTATTGGACTTGGATATCCTGGTGGACCTAAAATTGATAAGATTGCTAAAGAGGGAAATGAGGACGCTATTAAGTTTCCAAGGGCAAATTTCCACGATAAGACACTAGATTTCTCCTTTAGTGGAGTTAAATCAGCAGTACTTAACTACTTAAACTCTCTTCAAATGAAGGGTGAGAGCTATAATCAAGCTGATGTAGCGGCTTCCTTCCAAAAGGCTGTGGTAGATGTATTAGTAGATAATGCTATGAAGGCTTGCAAAGAGAAACAAGTAGATAAAATAGCTATATCTGGAGGAGTTGCATCTAACTCTTATCTTAGAGCAAAGCTTATGGAAAGAGGAGAAAAGGAAGGAATAAAAGTTTTATTCCCAGCTCCAATTTTATGTACAGATAATGCAGCTATGATTGGAAGTGCTGCTTATTATGAGTATAAAGCTGGTAGAATTGCAGATTTAACACTAAATGCAGTACCAAACTTGAAGTTAGGACAAAGATAGACGCAAAGATTTAAATTTAAGATTTCAAATGTTTAAACGTATCATAAGTAAGCATCTAAATCTTTGATTTAGTTAGGGAACTTACTCAGCGAACTTAGTGAGTCGAGTTTCATTTAAGACTAAGTGAGTTTTATAGCCTTAGGTATTGATATAACTTGCCTAAGGCTATTTTTATAGGCAAAAATAACGTATCGTAAGTAATATAATTATAAGGTGAAAATACCTGAGCGGACCTGAAATAAATTAACGAAATAGGCAATACCAAAGAAACAGACATCTAAAAAATATAACAATAAGCTAGGAATACCTGAGTAATGCTGAAACAAATTAGAAAAATAGATGATATTAAAGTAATAAATATCTAAAAAATATACTTACAAGCTAGA
>NZ_DGRF01000011.1:0-1384 GCF_002390995.1 Clostridium sp. UBA4395 | reverse complement strand
AAAAAATATAACAATAAGCTAGAAATATCTGAACATACCTGAAATTAATATATGACAATAAAGTATATACAAATAATTGGTATTTGTATTAAAATAAAGATAAAATGATTAAGTTTTAATAGATATATGGAGGGATATATAAGAAATTCGTGTTAAAGAGAAATCCATTTACTAATTTGCCATTAGATAATCCAAATATATTTTCAGGAAGAGAACAAGAAGTTTTTTATATGGTAAATGCCATGTATCAAACTATGCATAGAAAACCTAAGCACGTATTTGTAAGTGGAGAAAGAGGAATTGGAAAGAGTTCATATGTAAAGCAAATTGAATTAATAGCAAATGGAGATATGACTTTAATAGATAAGGTTGGAATAGATAGAAATAATATAGATTTTAATTTTATAATAGCTAAGCATATTTGCTTAGAAACAAATAGTTTAGAGGAAATAGTAGATTCACTAACTGAAAATTTAAAATATAAATTAAGAATGTTACCAGACCTTAATGATAAGGGGTTTAATGTAGATTTAGAATTTAACTTAGGAATAATAAAGACAACATTTAAAGCTGAAAGTGAAGCAGAGCATATTTCACCTGATATAATAAATAAATTCGCAAACTTATTAAAAAGAATTTCTGATAAGATAGCTAATAATAGGAGTGGAATATTAATAATTATAGATGAGCTAGATAGGGTAGTAGATAAAATAAATTTTGGTTCATTCTTTAAAGCATTAACTGAAAAGTTAGTTGATGAAGGAGCTACAAATATAAGTATAATTCTAGTTGGAATAAATGGTGCAATGGGTATAATGGAAAAACAACATGCTTCAATAAGAAGAGTTTTTCATGAAATTCAGATTCCGTTATTAAAGGAGAATGAGAGAAAGGACATTATTGTAAATGCATTGAATGAAGTTGATACTACTGTTGAAAAGATAGTATTAGATGAAGTATCAAAAGTATCGGATGGATTTCTAGCACCAATACATGTTGTTGGAGAGAGTATGTTTGAAGCCGATAATGATTCACATATTGATATGAGTGATTATGAGAATGGATTAAGTAATGTTGTAAAATATATAAAAAAGTCTGAACTAGATGATAAGCTTAAGGGGGCTGGATGGGGAAGAACACCTCAAATATTAAAATTAATGGCTATGTATGAGGGGGATGAAGTACCTATTTCTTACCTTAATGAAAAATTAGGAGTTGACCATCCAAAATATTATAGCTCTAATATTAGTAATTTAGTAAAATCTGAATTAATAGTAAAAATTGATAGAGGATTATACAAACTATAATAGTGCAAAAACACTTAAATAATTTTACAAGCGAATAAAATAAAAAAACATTTATGAAAAATCCTTGTTATAATTAA
>NZ_DGRF01000096.1:0-15000 GCF_002390995.1 Clostridium sp. UBA4395 | reverse complement strand
CAACCGCTATTGCGACAGCCCCATTATTTTTTTAATAATTTATAAATTGTGGATAAAATAAAGTAAATTTTCAGAAAAAAGGTTGATAATCTAAGATTTATCCACTCAGTGTTAATTATATTGTGGATAGAGTTGTGGAAAATGTTAATAATTACATTATTTTACAATGAAAAAAATATAGTATTTATTATGATTATAAAGTATTTTTTTAAAATAGTTAAAGTAAATTGTCTTTCTAGTATTTGGTTGAAGGTTAGTACAATTAATACTAGGAAGTTTTTATTATGGAATATACTTAGTATTACTAAACATGAAGAATATTAATATAAACATATTTTCATAAACATAAGGTATATTCAAAGGTTCATTATGAAAAAAAAATCATAAAAATATAAAAAAATTTAATAAATCTATTGATTTATTAATAAAAAAAATATAGAATAATATTGTTTGTTTAGTAAATGTAAACTTAAGGTTTAGTATAATACATAAGATTGAGGTGGAATCGTGCAAATTGGAGAAAAGATTAAAAGTCTTAGAATCGAAAAACAGTTAACACAAGAAGAACTTGCAAACAGATGTGAATTATCCAAGGGATTCATCTCACAAATTGAGAATGATCTCACATCTCCATCTATTGCAACACTTATGGACATTCTTCAGATACTAGGCACAAATTTAAATGAATTCTTTAGTGAGAAGATTAATGAAAGAGTTAAGTTTACAAATGACGATATGTTTGAAACTGAGGATGAAGATCTAAAGTATAGATTAAAGTGGCTCGTACCAGATGCTCAAAAAAATCAGATGGAGCCTATAATGCTCACATTAGAACCAAATGGAAAATACAAAGAAGAAACTCCTCATGAGGGAGAGGAATTTGGACTTGTGCTTCATGGCATTGTAAACCTGCATTTAGGAGATAAGGTATATAAAATACGTAAGGGAGAAAGCTTTTATTTTAAGCCAAAGTCTAATCATTACATTTCAAATACAGGAAAAACTGAGGCAACGGTAATATGGGTAAGTACACCACCGTCATTTTAAGTAGACAGATTTAATAAGGTGACACAAAAGTATAATTAGCATTATGTTATAAAAGAGGTGTTTATGTTGGGTGATAATATAATTGAAATTAAAGGTATTTCTAAAACCTTTGAAGACAACAAAGTTTTAGACAATATAACTTTAGGGATAAAAAAGAATGAGTTTATAACATTACTTGGTCCAAGTGGTTGTGGTAAAACTACTACATTAAAAATATTAGCAGGTTTTGAAACTTGCGATGAAGGTAAAGTTATATTTGAAGATAAGAAAATCAATGACTTACCTCCATATGAAAGACAAATTAATACAGTGTTTCAAAAATACGCACTATTTCCTCACATGAATGTATATGAAAATATAGCTTTTGGATTAAAAATAAAAAAACTTTCTAAAAGCGAAATTGATAAAAAAGTAAATGAAGTTTTGAAATTAGTAGATCTTAAGGGCTTTGAAAAAAGAAAAATTGAATCTCTAAGTGGTGGGCAGCAACAAAGAGTAGCTATAGCAAGAGCTATTGTTAATGAGCCAAAGGTATTACTTCTTGATGAGCCTTTAGGTGCTCTTGACTTAAAGCTTAGAAAAGAAATGCAAATAGAGCTTAAAAGAATACAAAAGCAATTGGGAATTACTTTTGTATTTGTAACTCACGATCAAGAAGAAGCACTAACTATGTCTGATACTGTGGTAGTAATGAACAAGGGAGTGATTCAACAAATGGGTACTCCGGAAGATATATATAATGAACCTGAGAATAAGTTTGTAGCTAGGTTTATAGGAGAAAGCAATATTACAGACGGAATAATGTTAGAAGACTTTAAGGTTAAATTCTGTGGACGTATATTTGAATGTGTTGATAAAGGCTTTGATAAAGATGAAGATATAGATGTGGTAATAAGACCAGAGGATATAAAAATAGTAAATAAAGAAGAAGGAAACTTAAAAGGGATAGTAAAATCTTCTGTATTTAAAGGAGTTCACTATGAATTAGAAGTAGAGGAAGAGAGTATGAACTTTATTCTTCATAATACTAAAAACTTTTCTATAGGTACAGAAATAGGAATGGATATTTATCCAGAAGACATTCACATAATGAAAAAGTCAGGAGAAGCGTAGAATGAAAAAGAAATCATATTTAGCTTATCCTTATGTATTGTGGAGTTCCTTGTTTATAATAGTACCTCTTCTTCTAATAGTATTTTTTAGCTTTACAGAAAAAGTAAGTGGAAGCTACCAATTCTCTATAAACAATTTTAAAAGACTAATGGATCCTTTATATATAAAGGTATTTACTAGATCTATTAGTTTAGCCTTACAATCAACAATTTTATGTTTAGTAATGGGATATCCCATTGCTTATATGATATCAAGAAAACCAGAGAATAAACGTGGAATGCTTATAATGTTATTTATTCTTCCAATGTGGATGAATTTCTTGCTTAGAACCTATGCATGGCTTGCAATTCTAGGAAAGAATGGTTTGCTTAATAACTTACTTAATATCATTGGGTTAAACTCAGTAGATATACTATATACAAATGGTGCAGTACTTCTTGGAATGGTGTATAACTTTCTTCCATTTATGGTACTACCAATATATACATCTCTACTAAAGATGGATCAAGATTTAGTTAATGCTGCTTATGATTTGGGAGCTGGAAAAATTACAGCTTTTATGAAGATAATTTTTCCTTTAAGTATACCAGGAGTTATCTCAGGAATAACTATGGTATTTATGCCAGCGGTATCTACCTTTGTAATCTCGCAACTTTTAGGTGGTGGAAAGCACATGCTCATAGGAAATTTAATTGAGCAGCAGTTTACTTCTGTTGGAGATTGGAACTTTGGTTCTGCAATATCTATCCTTATGATGATATTAATTTTATTAGCTATGGGATTAACCTCTAAGTTTTCAGATGATGATGAAAAAGGAGGAGGTAGAGTATTATGGTAAAAGCAAAAAAAATATTTTCAAATATATATTTGATTTTAATATTTATATTTTTATATGCTCCTATTTTTGCTCTAGCACTATTTTCTTTTAATGATTCAAAATCCATGGCAAGATGGCAAGGGTTTACTTTTAAGTGGTATCAGCAATTGTTTCATAACGATAGAATAATTTCAGCTTTAATAACCACTGTAGTAGTAGCAATATTGGCATCAGCAATAGCTACAGTCATAGGAACAATAAGTGCTATAGGGATAGATAGAATGAGAGGACCTAAAAAGGCAATGCTTCTCAATATAAACTATCTACCTGTATTAAATCCTGATATAGTAACAGCAATAGGTCTTATGATACTTTTTATATTTTTTAATATGAAGTTAGGATTTTTAACTATGTTACTTGCACACATAACTTTTAATATACCATATGTAGTTTTATCTGTATTGCCAAAGTTAAAACAACTTCCAGACAATGTAGAAGAAGCTGCTATGGATTTAGGCGCAAAACCTATATATACCCTTAGAAAGGTAATACTTCCACAGATAAAACCAGGTATAATTTCAGGATTTTTAATTGCTTTTACTATGTCTATAGATGACTTTATTATAAGCTTTTTTAACACTGGAAATGGAGTAACTAACTTATCAATCGAGGTTTATTCTATGGCAAAGAGAGGTATTAAACCAGAGATTAATGCACTGACTACATTAATGTTTATAACAGTATTAATACTATTATTATTATCTAACAGAAAGCAAGCAATGGTAGGGAAGGAGTAATAAGATGAAAAAATTAAAAAAAATTATAGCTCTAGTATGTACAGGGGTAATGGTGACAGCTATGCTTACAGGTTGTGGGACAAAATCCTCTAGTGATGTTTTAAATATTTATAACGTTGGGGATTATATAGATGAATCTCTAATAGAAAAGTTTGAAGAAGAAACTGGTATAAAGGTAGTATATGAAACCTACGATACCAATGAAATCATGTATCAAAAGATAAAGAGTGGTGGATCAAAATATGATTTAATAGTTCCATCAGATTATATGATTGAAAAGATGAAGGATGAGAAATTAATCCAGAAGATAGATTATTCTAATATTCCTAACTATAAAAATATAGATGAAAGCTTTAAAAAGCCTAGCTATGATGAAAATGATGAATATAGTGTACCTTATTTCTGGGGAACTTTTGGTATTCTTTATAACAAAAATATGGTAAGTGATCCTGTAGATAGTTGGGACATTTTATGGAATGAGAAATACTCTGGAGAAATCTTAATGCTTGATTCAGTTAGAGATACTATGGCTATTGCCCTAATGAAATTAGGATATTCTCAAAATAGCATAAATGAAAAAGAACTAGATAAAGCTAAGGCTGAATTAATAGCTCAAAGACCTTTAGTTCGTGCTTATGTTAATGATGAAGGTAAAGATAGACTTTTAGGAGAAGAAGCTGCTATGGGAATAGTTTATTCTGGAGATGCAGTAACTCTTATGGAACAAAATGAAAATCTAGCTTATGGAATCCCTAAAACGGGTACTAATAAATGGGTAGACGCATTATGCATACCAACAGATGCAGAAAATAAAGATTATGCAGAGAAATTTATAAACTTTATGTTAGAGCCGGAAAATGCTGTCCAAAACATAGATTATATAGGATATTCTACACCAAATAAAGCAGCTCTTGAAATGCTTTCACAAGATGTTAAATCTAACCCAGTAGCTTATCCAGATAAGACTCTTCTTGATAAATGTGAATCATTCATAGACCTTGGTGATAACATTAAGCTTTATGATGAAAGATGGATTGAAATAAAATCTAAATAGTATAAAATAGTAGCTAACTTATTTATGGTGAGCTACTATTTTCTATATAACAATAAAAATTCATTAAACCTTATATTAAACTTAATAGATTTTACACAAATATAATTTGAGTAGTAAGAAATTTTTATGTATCGAATACAATTTTATTGTATAATATATATAAAGGCAACTAAAATTAGTAAAAAGTTTAGTTATAATAATTTTATTTTAAAATAAACAATATAAATTAAGGAGGTAATATGCTTGAGTTAATGATTATATGTGGATTAGTATTACTAATTTGCATAACATCCAGTAAAGTATTATATAAGTTTGGTGTACCAATGCTACTTATATTCATCATTTTAGGAATGTTATTTGGTTCAGATGGTGTAGTAGGAATATATTTTGATAATTATGAACTTACAAGAGAATTATGTTCCTTTGGGTTGGTATTTATAATGTTCTATGGTGGGTTTGGTACCAATTGGAAAGAAGCTAAACCTGTTGCAAGAGAATCCATTTTAATGTCTACATTTGGAGTAATAATCACATCAGGATTGACAGGATTATTCTGTTATTTTGTCCTTAAAACAAGTCTTTTAGAAGGGTTGCTAATAGGCTCCATAGTTGGGTCTACAGATGCAGCATCAGTATTTTCTATATTACGTTCACAAAAATTAAACTTAAAAGGAGAAATTGCATCTATACTAGAGGTTGAAAGTGGAAGTAATGACCCTATTGCATATATGCTAACATTAATAGTTTTAACATTAATGAATAATGGGGGTATCAGCTCAATAGTACCTACAGTAATTGGACAAATTATTTTTGGTATATTAATTGGGGTGATATTATCTAAGCTAACAGTCTATATAATGAGAAATGCAAATTTTGAAGTAGATGGATTTTATACAATATTCATAACGGCAATTGCAATTTTATCTTATGCATTAAGTGAATGGGTAGGCGGTAATGGATATTTAAGTGTTTATATAGCTGGTATTATCATTGGAAATAGCAAAATTCCACACAAGAGAAGCTTAGTTCATTTCTTTGATGGAGTATCGTGGATAATGCAAATTATGCTATTTTTTGTATTAGGTTTATTAGCATTTCCTTCTGAATTACCAAGTGTTATAGGGAGCTCTATATTAATATCAATATTTATGATAATAATTGCACGTCCAATCGCAACCTTTAGCGTTTTAAGTTGGTTTAAGATACCATTTAAACAACAGTTGTTTGTTTCTTGGGTAGGATTAAGAGGGGCAGCTTCAATTGTTTTTGCAATATATGCAATAACATCAGGGATACCATTAGAAAATGATATATTTCATATAATATTTTTTATAGCATTATTATCAGTAGCTATTCAAGGTACATTAATCCCTAAAATAGCTAGAAAGTTAGATTTAGTAGATGATACAAAAACAGTATTAAAAACATTTACCGACTATCAAGAAGATAGGTCTACAACATTAATAGAGTATAATGTTGACTCTAACAGTAGTTGGAAAGAAAAGACTATAATGGAAGCAGATATTCCAGAGGAGATACTTATTGTAATGATAAAAAGAGGTAGTGAAATAATAGTTCCAAAAGGCTCTACACTAATTAAACAAGATGATATATTAGTTTTAAGTGGAAATAATATAGAATATTTATTAGAAAGAAATGTTGGATCGTAGATTTTATACAAAGTGGCTATAGAACTTATAGCCACTTTAGTTTTGGAATTTATATTAGGATTAATATAGTTATGAATTATTTTATTCTTAAATATTGTATTTTGAGTAAAATATTGCATATAAATAAATTAGCGTTATAATAGACTTATATACATTATTTTTAATTTAAGGAGGGAGTTAATTGGACAATTTAAAAGTTACTCCTTTAAGAGGAGAATATGAGAAGAATGGTGGAAAAATTGTAGAGTTTGCTGGGTATGAATTACCTACTCAATTTAAGGGAATTCTACATGAACATGAAACCGTAAGAGAAAGAGCAGGTTTGTTTGATGTTTCTCATATGGGTGAAGTGCTAGTAAAGGGAAAGGATGCTGAAAAATTTGTTAACTATCTTTTAACAAATGATGTGAAAACATTAAAAAATGGAGATGTTATATACAGTTTCATGTGTTATCCAAATGGTGGTGTTGTAGATGACTTACTAGCTTATAAATTTTCAGAAGATTATTATTATTTAGTTGTAAATGCAAGCAATAAAGAAAAAGACTTTAAATGGATGTTAGATAACAAAGATAATTTTGAGGTAACTATTGAAGATATTTCTGATAGTGTAGCTCAATTGGCACTTCAAGGGCCAAAAGCTCAAGAAGTATTACAAAAATTAACACAACTTAATTTATCAGAGATAGGATTTTTCCAGTTTAAAGCTGATATAGACATATGTAATAAAAAAGTTTTAATTTCAAGAACAGGATACACTGGTGAAGATGGCTTTGAAATATATGCAAAACCTGAGGATGTAGTAGTCTTATGGAGAGAAATGCTTAAAGCGGGAGAAAATGAAGGTGTTGAACCTATTGGACTTGGCGCTAGAGATACACTAAGATTTGAAGCTACCCTTCCATTGTATGGAAATGAAATGGATGAAACTATAACTCCATTAGAAATGGGTTTTGGATTTTTTGTGAAACTTAATAAAGAAAATTTTATGGGTAAAGATGTTTTAATAAAACAAAAGGAAAATGGAGTAACCAGAAAATTAGTAGGATATGAATTGATAGATAGAGGTATAGGAAGACATGGCTATATAGTAATTAAGGATAATGAAGAAATAGGACATGTAACCACTGGATATATGTCTCCTACCTTAAACAAAACAATAGGATTTGCGTTAATTGATGCTAAGTATGCAGCTTTAGGTACAGAAATTTTTATAAAAGTTAGAAATAAAGAATTAAAGGCAATGGTTGTCAATAAAAAGTTTTATAGTAAAAAAACTCAAAAATAAGGGGGATTAATCATGTTAGTGTTGGAAAATTTATTATATACAAAGAATCATGAATGGATAAGAGTAGAGGAAGATAAGGCTTATATAGGAGTTACAGATTGTGCACAAAAATTATTAGGTGATATAGTTTTTGTAGATTTACCATCAGAAGATGATGAGTTTTCTAAGGGAGAAGCTTTTTCAACAATTGAATCTGTTAAAGCTGCTGAAGATATTTTCATGCCTGCAAGTGGTAATGTACTGCAAGTTAATGAAGAGTTAACTGATAATCCTATTCTAGTAAATGAAAATGCATATGACGCTTGGATGATTTGTGTAGAGTTATCCAATAAAGATGATTTAAAAGATCTATTAAAAGCTGAAGAGTATGAAGAATTATGTAAAGACCTATGTAAAGAAGGTGAATAATATGTTTCCTTATATTCCTATTACAGAAAGAGAAAAAAATCAAATGCTTGATTTTATTTCTGTAAAATCAATAGAGGATTTATTTAAAGATATTCCTGATAAATTAAAATTAAATAGAGAATTAAACATTGATAAAGGTTTATCTGAGTTAGAAGTTGAGAAAATAATGACTAACTTAGCTAATAAAAATAAATCTATAGAAGATTTTATTTGTTTTTTAGGTGCAGGCATGTATGATCATTATGTTCCTTCTATATGTAAACATTTAACTGGAAGAACAGAATTTTATACAGCTTATACTCCATATCAACCTGAAATTAGCCAAGGAACTTTACAAGCAGTTTTTGAGTATCAAACTATGATTTGTAACTTAACAGGTATGGAAGTTTCAAACTCATCTATGTATGATGGGGCTACAGCAGCAGTAGAAGCTTCTGTAATAGCTATAGAAAATACAAAGCGAAATACCATAATAGTTTCTAAAACAGTACATCCGGACACAAGACAAGTTTTAAAAACTTATCTAAAATATAAAGGGTACGATTTATTAGAAGTTGATGAAAGTGATGGAGTTACAGATATTGAGAAGGTAAAATCATTATTAAATAAAGATGTAGCAGGAGTTATTATACAAAGTCCAAACTTCTTTGGAATTATAGAAGAGGTAAAGGAATTAGAGAAGGATGTCCATTTAAATAAATCTTTACTTATTATGAGTGTGGATCCATTATCTTTAGGTGTTTTAAAAAGCCCTGGTGAACTAGGTGCAGATATAGCTATAGGGGATGGCCAAAGTCTTGGTGCTAATATTAACTTTGGAGGGCCGGGTCTAGGATTTCTAAATACTACTAAAAAGCTTATGAGAAAAATGCCAGGTAGAATTGTTGGAGAAACTGACGACAGTCATGGTAACAAAGGATATGTATTAACACTTCAAGCAAGAGAACAGCATATAAGAAGAGAAAAAGCAACCTCTAATATATGTTCTGATCAAACATTGATGGCAATAGGTGCTGCTGTATATATGGCTACCATAGGAAAAGAAGGTATAAAAGAAATAGGAGCTCAATGCATCAAAAAGTCTCACTATGCTTTTAATCAATTAATAGAGAGTGGTAAATATAAGCCACTATTCAATAAACCATTTTTTAAAGAGTTTGCAGTGAAATCTGATACTTACTTATGTGAAATAAATAACAAATTACTAGATAATAATATTTTAGGTGGATATATTTTAGAAGGAGATTACCCTCAATATAAGAATTCTATGTTGCTTTGTGTAACAGAAAAAAGATCAAAGGACGAAATAGACAAATTAGTTAAAGTGATGGAGGAGATATAATGAAAAGTTATAATAAAGTTATCTTTGAACTATCATGTGAGGGTAAAGTAGGTTATACGCTTCCACAAATAGATGTGGAGGATATAAATATAGAGTCTGTTATACCTAAAAATATGTTAAGAGAAGAGGAGGCATATCTTCCACAAGTAAGTGAAGTTGATGTAGTTAGACATTACACTGCTCTTTCTAACAAAAACTATTGTGTAGATAAGGGGTTCTATCCGCTAGGTTCTTGTACTATGAAATATAATCCTAAAATTAATGAAGATGTGGCTATGTTTTCTGGTTTTAGTAAAATTCATCCTAAAGAATCAGCAGAAAATGTACAAGGTGCATTAGAACTTATCCATGACCTTTCCTTAAAGTTATGTGAAATTACAGGTATGGATGATTTTACATTGCAACCCGCTGCTGGAGCTCATGGTGAATTCACAGGACTTTTATTAATAAAAGCATATCATGAAAGTAGAAATGATTTTAAACGTAAAAAAATAATAGTTCCTGACTCAGCTCATGGTACAAATCCTGCAAGTGCAAAAGTGGCAGGTTTTGAAATAGTTGAAATTAAATCTGATAAGGATGGATTGGTTTCAATAGAAGAACTAAAAAAAGTTTTAAATGATGAAATAGCGGGACTTATGCTTACAAATCCAAATACTTTAGGTTTGTTTGAGAAAAATATAGAGGATATAAGTAAGTTGGTTCATGAAGCAGGCGGACTTTTATACTATGATGGAGCAAACTTAAATGCTATTATGGGAAAAGCTCGTCCTGGTGATATGGGATTTGATGTGTGTCATTTAAATCTTCATAAAACATTTTCAACACCACATGGTGGTGGTGGTCCAGGAGCAGGTCCAGTAGGCGTATGTGGTAAACTTTCTAAGTTTCTTCCGGTTCCAATTATAAAAAAGGAAGAAGAGAAGTTTGTATTTGATTATGATAGACCTGATTCTATTGGAAAAGTAAGAAGTTTTTATGGGAACTTTGGAGTGTTAGTTAGAGCCTATACCTATATACTAACTATGGGAAGAGAAGGACTGAAAGCTGCTTCAGAGAATGCTGTATTAAATGCAAATTATATAAAAGAAGCTTTGAAAGATTATTATAAGGTAGCTATAGATGAGGTATGTAAGCATGAAGTTATCTTTGCTGGTTTAAAAGATAACCCAAATCATATATCAACTTTAGATGTAGCTAAAAGATTGATTGACTATGGTGTACATCCACCAACAGTTTATTTTCCTCTAATAGTTGAAGATGCTCTTATGATAGAACCAACTGAAAGTGAAAGCTTAGAATCCATCAATGAGTTTGTTGAAGTTATGAAGATAATAGCTATAGAAGCTAAGGATAATCCAGAAGTTTTACATGAAGCTCCTCAAAATGCTTTAGTAAGAAGGTTAGATCAAGTTAAAGCAGCAAGAACACCAATTTTAAAGTGGAGTAAGTAACTTTTTAAGAATTAAAATTTATAGGCATTAATATAATAATGTCAAAGATTATATTAATGCCTTTTTATACAGATTTGTTAAAGTTTTAACTAAAATAAGCTTGCATATATAGTTAATATAGTATTTCATACAGAACATATTAATACGAGGAGTGTAGTTATGAAAGATATAATTGTAATAGGTGGAGGACCAGGTGGTTATGTGGCTGCCATTAGAGCAGCGCAATTAGGAGCAAAAGTGTGTCTTATAGAAAAAGAAAATTTAGGTGGGACATGTTTAAATTATGGGTGTATTCCAACTAAAACCATATATAGAACTGCAGAACTTTTTAATAACTTAAGGCATATCGAAGACTTTGGTATTAAAGCAAATAATATTGAAATAGATGTAGATAAAATTCAAGAAAGAAAAGGAAGCATTATAAAAACTTTAGTAACTGGAATAGAAGCTCTTTTAAAGGGAAATAATGTAGAACTTATAAAGGGTAAAGCTACATTAATTGATAAAAATACTGTAACAGTATGCAATGAAGAAGAAATAACTATTAAAGGAAAAAATATAATTATAGCTACTGGATCTCAAGCTGAAATCCCATCCATTGAAGGAGTATATGATAGTAAAAATATTATAACAAGCACTGAACTTTTAGATTTTAATCATATACCAAAATCCTTAGTAGTTATAGGTGGTGGAGTAACTGGAATGGAGTTTGCCAGCATTTTTAATGCTATGGGAAGTAAAGTTACAGTGATAGTTGCGAGAAATTCTATACTATACGATATAGATAAAGATATTTCAAAGAGATATTCAGCTATGGCAAAAAAGTCTGGAATAGAGATTCTTACTTCAACTAAAGTTATGAGTTTTAGAGAGGCTGAAGAAATAGTTATACAATGTCAGGGTAAGAAAGGTGACTTTGAAGTAAGAGGGGAGAAAGTACTTCTTGCAAAGGGAAGAAAACCTAATTATGAAGGTATTGATGTAGATAGATTAGGAATAGACACATATAAAAAAGGCATAGTGGTTGACGAAAATTATGAAACTTCTTTAAAGGGTGTATATGCGGTTGGAGATGTTAATGGGATTTCACTTCTTGCTCATGCAGCTTCCCACCAAGGGGTAGAAACTGTGGAACATATATTATTAAATAAACCTTGTCATAAAGCAGTGATTCCTTCTTGTATTTTTACTTTTCCTGAAATAGCAGTAGTAGGAATTACAGAAGAAGAAGCTAAAGAAAAGGGAATAAATTATAAAAAAAATAAATTCTTGTTTGGCGCCAATGGAAAAGCTTTAGCTTTAGGTGAAGGTGAAGGTTTGGTAAAAGTTATAAGCGATGAAAATAATGTGATTTTAGGTGTGCACATTCTTGGACCCCATGGGTCAGATTTAATACTAGAAGGCACTATAATGGTTGAAAAGGAAATGATGGTGTCAGAGCTGAAAGAAGTGGTTCATAGTCATCCAACGTTAGGCGAGGCACTACATGAAGCTGTCTTAGGATTAAATAAAGAAGCTATACACAGTATAAATAGGTAACTACTATTTTTATAATATGCATTATATTATATTCAAAATAAAAAGGAGAAAAAATGAGATATATTGATAATAATTGCACAGATCCTTATTTCAATTTAGCTCTAGAGGAGTATTTATTAAGAGAAAAGAATGGTGAATATTTTGTACTTTGGAGAGATGAACCTTGTATAGTAGTTGGAAAAAATCAAAATACTTTATCAGAGATTAATGAGGAATACATTAAAAAGCATGATATAAAAGTTGTAAGGAGACAAAGTGGAGGTGGAGCTGTTTTTCATGACCTTGGGAATTTAAACTTTACATTTATAGTTGAGGATGATGGAAAAAAGTTTAATGATTTTGAGACCTTCGTTATTCCAATCATTGGTGTATTAAATGAATTAGGTGTAAAGGCAGAATTTTCAGGGAGAAATGATCTTTTAATAGATGGTAAGAAGTTTTCTGGAAATGCTCAATGTAAACATAAAAATAGAGTAATGCATCATGGTACTTTATTATTTTCTTCTGACATAGTTAACTTAAGTGATGCTTTAATTTCTAAACCCATAAAATTTTCAGATAAAGCAGTTAAATCTGTATCTAGTAGAATTACAAATATTAGTGAACATTTAAAGGAATCCTTTAGTGTTACAGATTTTAAAAATAAAATATTCGAGTATATCGGTAGAGAAGAAAAAGATAAGGTTATAACTACTTTAGATAATGAGGAAATTGAAGAGGTTAAAAATTTAGTTAAAACTAAATATGAAACTTGGCAGTGGAATTTTGGACAGTCACCCAAATATAATTTTTATAATGAGAAAAAATTATCTGCTGGTACTATAGAGTTAAGTATTGATGTTGAAAAGGGTATAATGCAGCACATAAGAATTTTTGGAGATTTCTTTGGAGAAGGAAATATTGAAGATATTGAAAAAGCTCTTATAGGCAAAAAGCATAATACTGAAGAAATTCACAGAGTAATAGATAATATTAATATGAAAAAATATTTTAGTAACATAAATAAAGAAGATTTTTTAGAATTGTTTTTTTTATAAAATTGTTTAAATTAGGTGATAGATTTTAATTATAGTATATACAAAGGAAATATAGGGACACAAAAAAACACATTTAAGGTAAGATAAACTATATAAAAATATTTATCAATATTTGTTATTTAGGGTATAATTAAATTAATTTTATAAAGGGAGTGATTGTCATGGGATTATTTAGTAGTGTAATAGGAAATGCGTCAGAGGTGGATATCAAT
The DNA here is from genome assembly GCF_002390995.1 of Clostridium sp. UBA4395. NCBI lineage: Bacteria > Bacillati > Bacillota > Clostridia > Eubacteriales > Clostridiaceae > Clostridium > Clostridium sp. UBA4395. The sequence continues at coordinate 1,222 of NZ_DGRF01000096.1, read as the reverse complement.
AAAATCAGGGAAGACTATATGAAATTATTAGGTTCTAATGAACAAATAGAAAAAGCATACAAGCTAGTAAGAGATATGATTATATTTACAAACAAAAGATTAATTATTATTGATAAGCAAGGGGTTACTGGTAAAAAGGTAGAGTATCATTCAATACCATATAGAGCAATTACTAATTTCAAAGTGGAAACATCAGGACATTTTGATTTAGATGCAGAACTTAAAATATTTGTTTCAGGGATGAGCATGCCTATAGAAAAGACCTTTAGCAGCAGTTGTAACATTTATGAAGTACAATCAATATTAGCAGAATATCGCAGCAAGTAGTATAAATATAAGAGTGCATGATAATGAGTAGTGGAAGCTAAGATTAAAATTAAAGAAAAAATAGTTTGCATATTAAAAAGTGGATTCTTGATGAATCCACTTTTTATATCTCCAATTAAATTAAATGTATAAACTTTATATTGCTAGTTATGAATTAATATTATCTATTTTTCAACTATACTCTTAAGCTCCATAAGATTGGAAATCTCATATGTAGGGTTTATAGCACTTTTGTTTATAATCTTATTAGAATTAAACCAGCAGGTATCTATACCAAAATTTATTCCCCCTTGTATATCTGAAGTTAAGCTATCGCCTACCATTAATACTTTGGTTTTATCAGTATGATTTATATTTTTTAAAGTATGTTCAAATATTCTCGGATCTGGCTTAGATACTTCAATTTCATCAGATACTACTATATCATCAAAGTATCCTCCTATGACAGATTTTCTTATTCTATTATCTTGTACATCCTTAAGACCGTTAGTGATTATAATAAGTTTATAATCTTTATGTAGACTTTCTATAAGAGCTATACTATCATCATATAAAAATGATGCACGGGATAAATGTTTTACATATGATTTTGCAAAATTAACTTCATCAAATTTAGCATTTAATTTATATAATAATCTTCTAAATCTTTCAATATTCAAATCCCTCTGAATTACAAGTCCATTTTCAAACTCTTTCCATATAATCGTATTTATATCCTTATATACTTTTAAATGATAAGTTTCATCATAATCTATGCCAAACTCAATCATAGTATTTTTAAGAGCGTATCTCTCAGATTTTTTAAAATCAAATAAAGTTTCATCTGCATCAAAAATTATAACTTCGTAATTCATAATACACCTCAATCTATACTGTCAACGATTTTTGACTTTGT